>VBHI01000150.1 GCA_005881495.1 Chloroflexota bacterium | reverse complement strand
CTGCTGGAGCGCAACCATGACATCCTCCCCAATTTCTTGATCCATGTATTGGAACACCCACTGTTCGGGCGCTTCCATGACCCCGTCCAGGGTCAAAATCTCGGACACCTGTAATCTCATGTTCTGTTCTCCTTTGGGCTGGTTTCGCTGCGTTCGAGCGAAAGCAGCGTTAAACTCAGGTGATCGATCTTGGCGAGCACGCCATACAGGGCGGCCTGATCTGCAAGCATTCCAGAAAGCTGCGAGGTACCCCCTTCCTCATGTACAATCTCTAATCCCTCCAGCCACTCCTGCCACGAGGGGTCGAGGTGCCCTTGAATGCGGATAGAAACGTGCATGAGTCGCCTGCCTCTCCTGCTGTGATGTACTCTTCAAAGGTCGTTGAGAAGAGTATAGCTTTTAGATGGAGAACAGACATCACCTGTGTTCGTGATTGGACGGGTGATTTCGCAAGAGGTCTTTGGGTTCGTCCAGATGATTCTAGTTACCCAGGTGGCATGGATGTCCGAGCATCTCATCGGCTAGAGGAGGTGCAATCGCTGCGTTATCGCAATGGCCTCGGCGCGCCGGCTCGCTCCCAACTTGCGATAAATACTGCTGACCTGAGTCTTAATCGTGTTGGGGGAAACGATCAATGCCTGCGCCATCTCGGCATAGGTGCTCCCTCCGACCAGCAGCCGCAACACCTGTAGCTCCTGTCGAGAAAGTGGATCGATCAGCCCTCGTTGCACCGCGTTCTGCGGTGGATTTGACAGAGCCTTGTGCGTAGCGGTAGGTGGGACTTCACTTCCCCGCGCAAGTCTGCTTTCTTCCTGCTCAAAGGCTGCCAGCAAGCGCGACACATACGATGTGGAAATAGTACCGGTAGCGGTATCACCATCTAGGGTTGTCTGCAACAGCATCTTGAGCGCCTGTTTCATGGGGGAGCCTGTATCCAGGTAAACGCGGATGTAATCCTCAGGCTCGCTCATTGCGAGCAGACGAGCCGCAATCATTCGTGCCTGCTCGGCCTTGCCTGCCTGGAAGAGCGCCACCACGTACAGCGCCATCCATTCGAGCGTTTTCTCGATATCTGCTGGCTGATCCTGGTGCCAGCTAAAGCGCTCGAGCGTCTCGACTGCCCGGGCTGGCTTTTGCTGTGCGAGAGCGACCCGTGCCAGTAGCAGCACTTCCCATTTGCGCAAGGGGTCCCAGTCTTGCGCGGAGAGGGTGGTCTGCGTTTGTGCTGCCCAGGCCCCTGCCTCTGCCAGGTTGCCCTGGGCCAGCCACAACCGGACGCGGGTTTCTACCACCCAGCGCACATTGTTGATAAACTCCTCTTGCTCAAAGAGCGCCTCCGCCCTTTGCAGCGCCTGCTGGGCCGCACTCAGTTCCCCTCGTGCGAGCGCGAGCCGCGCTGCTGATCTTTCCCCGATCACCAGTAGCTCCACCTGTTGCCAGTCCTGTGCGATACGCAGTAAACGACGCATCGCATCCGATGCCTCTTCCAGCCGATTCCACGCATAGTAGACATTGAAAAGGGCGAAAAGCAGATATCCTGCTACTGGAGTCCCGCCGCTGATCTGCTCAAGCAGGGAGAGGGCAGAGAGGCATTCCCGGTGCGCCTGGTGCAACTGTCCAGCTTCCAAGTACGCTGTGGCCAGCCAGGTCATCACGCGGAACGTCACCAGGTGATCCCCTGCCTCACTGATCCACCGCCGGGCCTCAGACAGCCTTTCAACCAGCAGTGTACTGGATTGCTGGAACGACAGGGCCTGCCAGAAAGCGAAGGAGAGCGGGATCAACTGCCAGCTCACTTCATCATCAGGGGGCAACGCTTCCAGCTCGGAAGTCAGGAGACGCAGGCGCTCTTTGTCGCCACGTCCCAGGATGGCTCTGGACTCGATCAAGGCCCGCAGCAGACACACACGGCGCTCGATCAACGCCACCTCTGCCTCTGAAAGCAAATGTGCCTCCTGTCCGTGCAGGATCGCTTCCATACGCGTGATGGTTCGCTGCACCTGGGCGGCCATGCTGGCATGGAGCGTTTCGGTGCTGATATGGACGGAGTTGAGAAAGCGCAGCGCAGCGTTGAGGGCCAGGCGTGTATGCGCACGCAGGATGCTGTCTGGCAGGGTGAGTACCCAGTTCTGAATGGCCCTGGCTTCGCCACTCAGCCAGAAGTGAGGAGCAGCCAGCTCCATCAAGGAGACGGCCAGGGGATAATCAGGCGCTGCCAGCGCGTGCGTAATGGCCTCGCGCCATTCGCCCTGCTCCTCATACCAGCGTGCTGCCCGTCTGTGCAAGAGCGGTACCAGCTCTGGCTGCGAGGTGTGCAACTGAGTGCGCAGGGCCTCGCGAAACAGATCATGATAGCGGTACCACTGCCGCTGCTCATCCAGCGGCACCACAAAGAGGTTGGCCTGCTCCGCCTCCTCCAGCATCTGCTGGCTCTCCTTTTGCGAAGGACCTGCGGTGATAGCCTGGCATAAGGCAGCGTTCATCCTGCTCAGCAGTGATGTTTGCAGCAAGAAGTGCTGAAGTGGAACCGGCAAGCGCGTCAGCACATCCTGCTGCACATAGTCCAGCAGGTACCGGTGACTGCCAGCAAAGTCCGAGACCCATCTGGAGGGGTCCTGCTGCTTACGCAGAGAGAGTGCTGCCAGGTGCAAACCAGCGATCCAGCCCTCTGTACGGGAGTGCAAGGTCGTCACGTCTTCTTCGGAAACAGGCAGGGCCATCTGTTGCAACAGGAAGGTAGTCGATTCTTCCTGCGTAAAGCGCAAATCACTGGAGCGGATTTCGAGCAACTGACCGCGTGCGCGCAGCCGGGAGAGAGGGAGAAGCGGGTCCGTGCGCGTGGCGAGGACCAGGTGGAGGTTGGCAGGCAGATGATCGAGGGCAAAGAGCAGCCCTTCGTGGATAGCCTGCTCAGAGATGAGATGGAAGTCATCCAGGATCAGAATGACTTCCCGGTCAAGCTGCATGATCTCATTGAGCAGGGTCACCAGAATAGTGGAGAGTGGGGGAGCCTCTCGCGCGTGCAACAGGGCAAGTGCTTCTACTCCAAGCGTAGGCAGACAGCTTTGTAGGGACGCAATGCACGATGCCCAGAAGCGGATGGGATCATTGTCCAGTGTATCCAGGGAGAGCCAGGCAACAGCCGGTTGAGCCTGTACTGGCTTTACTCCGCTTGCCTGCAACCTTGAGGCGGCTACCCATGCCGAGAGCAGGGTGGTTTTGCCGCTGCCAGCAGAGGCAGAGATGAGGGTCAGCGGATGAGTGTAAACGGCATCCAGTTCGCGGAGCAGTCGTGCGCGCTCGACGAACCAGAGCGGCAAACGAGGAGGAGCGAGCCTGGTGGCGAGTAGCGGGATTGATAACCTGGACAGCTGTGTCGCCGGGTCGTGAGCAAGAGGAGGAGTGGGCTGCGAGTTTGCAAGCGATCTGGCTTGCTCTTCTAAACGGGCAAAGGTCACCAGGGCTGATGGCCCAAGATAGCCCTTGCGGATGCGTCGATCCTGCTTGCGATAGGCATACCAATAGCCTCTGCCACTTCCCCTGCCTTCTTTCCTGACCGAGAGCCGTCCTGCTCGCCCGACGAAGGAAAACGCGGCATGCTCGGCCAACCAGCAAGCGAAGGCTTGCTCGTCTCCTCGCGTGAACCGCCGCTCAGGTTTTCCGCCCCTTTGCAGCTCATACTCTTGAGAGTCTTCGCACCAGATGAGCGCATGCGGTGCCGGTCTGGGCATACGTGTCCTTCCTTCCCATTGGGTATCTCACCTCCAGTTACCCACATGCAGGAGTATAGCACACATTCCGCAGGCAAGGAATCGGTGGGAAGTTTGGCTCTCATCCTCTCTCAAGATTTGTCCACATCGAGTGAGCTGGTTTTCAGGTGACGAGTGAGCACTGGCCGCGAAGAGTGAGCAGTAGGAGAAACGTTCTTGGGCCAGCCGCACTCCATCTGGGAGACTTCTCCTGAGCAGTGTCAATGGCGTTCGCATGTCCAGAGACGCCCCTTCCCGAAGGATAAGCAGAAGACGACCGCTCGTGAGGAGGGATGCGGAAGGTCGCGCAGGCAGGTGTTGGCGTTGACACATTGATTGGTTCAACATGGCAGGCCGCTCCATTTGTTGGCCCGAACGTCACGGCAGCCGGGTGGCTCCTCCCTCATCGGTTGACGAACGGCGTGAGGAGCGCTGAGGGAAACCGCCCTCCGGTA
>VBHI01000149.1 GCA_005881495.1 Chloroflexota bacterium | reverse complement strand
ATTGCTGGGCTTTCTCCCAATTGAGGATGTACATCACCTACAAGGCAGCCTGGGCGAGTGTCCCGGTCAGGTTTGTTGATCCGAGAAACACGAGTCGTACCTGTAGCCAGTGTGGACATTGCGAACAAGCCAATCGACAAACCCAAGCCTCCTTTCGTTGTAAGCAGTGCGGTTTCTGTTTGAATGCGGACATCAACGCCGCGATCAATATCTCCCGGGCTGAAGTCAAGCAGCCCTTGGTAGCACCCGCACGTGGGTAGTTACAAGCCCCTTGGCTTTTGCCATGGGTCCTTGACAAACAGTTACCTCCTCATTTATATCTGTACCTGGTGGTAGTATATAGTTGCAACCCCTTTCATGCTTGTAAAAAACCGTCATGTTCATACAAAAGAATATCCAGCTTGATCGTGGTAGAAGTCATCCACCTTTTGCTACGGCCAACCGGCGTGCGGTGCCGGCGCCTGAGCGGTGAGCACCTGGCCTGTGCGTGGCGCTTCGGCCATGGCCGCAGGGCCGTCCCACTGGGCCGCCATCATGAACAGGGTTCTGTTGTCCACGCCACCGAGCATACAGGCGAAGCAGCCGCGGTCGAGGTCGATGGTCTGCAGCACCTCGCCACCCTCGCGGACGCGCACGCAACGCTTGTTGGGAACGTCGCCGTACCAGACGGCCCCTTCGGCGTCGAGGCAAATGCCGTCTGGGACACCGTCGCCGAGGTCGGCCCACACGCGCCGGTTCGACAGGCTGCCGTCTTCCTCGATGTCGAAGGCTGTGAGCCTCCTGGCATAGGACTCGGCGACGATCAGCGTCTGGTTATCAGGTGTTACGGCCATGCCATTGGGGAAGGCGATGCCATCGGCCACCCGGCGAGCCGACCCATCGGGGGTGACCAGGACGATGATTCCGGGGGCGAACGCCTCACCGGCGAGAAGGTCAAAGCCGACGCCGTTGATGTAGGCGTTGCTGCGACCGTCCACGACGATCTCATTCCAGCCGCGGGAGAGAATGGCATGGGTCACAAGCTCCCCGTCGGGCTCCCTGCGCAGGAGAGGCCGATCGCTCGCAGAGACGAGAAGCAGACGCCCATCTGGTAGCCAGTCGATGGAGAATGGAAATGACGGGAACGGGACGCGAGCGATGACCTCGCTCTTGCCCTCGAGATCGACGGCAACGATCTCTTGGGCAACCCAGTTGGAGAACCAGAGACGGCCATCGTGCCACCGCGGCGACTCACCAAAGGCGAGACCGGTCAACAGGGTGTGCACTTCAGGCATGTGCAAACTCCTTTCATGCACCCGATCACGAGAGGAGCCGAATTTCCCTCCTCTCCGGAGAAGTATACCAGATGGGGCGCGGATTCTCCAGGTGATGGCAGGGGTGGGGTGATTCGTCGCCTGGGAAAACCGCTCCCCATCTGGTATACTTCTCCTGAGTGTTGTAAATTGCGTTTCTCTGTCTCAGACTGACCGTTGTCTCGAACCACATGCCGCGCTTCTGGAGGGACGCCCATGGTAGCACCGGTTGTGCAAGGTATCGATCTGTGGAAACGGATGTCAGGGCAGAGACCCTGGAGGCCGCTGCCGACCTGCTCACTCTGCGCCGCGATGCCATTTGGGTGATCGATGGAACTGAGGCAGTCGAACTAACGACCAAGCATTCTGCCAGACCTCAACTAGAGTGAGTGCCAATCACAACATGCTTCTGGTTGAATCTCATTCTACTATGGATGAGCTGTCTCACAGCCGTGGTTTTCTGAGATGATCCGGTCACCCCAATCCTGCGGCATCGATGCCCTTTTCATGGCCCACATGACCGGATCGGACGGGAAGAGACGAGAGGAAGAGGGACCGCAATGGAGACTCCAACCCAAACCGCACTGGTGCTCGCCGCTCAGGCGGGCGATCAGACGGCTTTCGATACCCTGGTGGAACCGTATCGGCGTGAATTGCTCGTGCATTGCTATCGGATGCTGGGCTCGCTCCACAACGCCGAAGACCTCGTGCAAGAGACCCTGCTGCGCGCATGGGAGAAACGCGCGACGCTCACAAGCCCGGGATCGTACCGTGCCTGGTTGTACCGCATCGCCACGAATCTGTGCCTGAATACGCTCACCCGCGTTCCTCGACGGTCCTTGCCACCACTCACGCATCCACAGAGCGATCCCAGCAGCCCTGTGCCGTCACGGCTGCGGGAGCCGATCTGGCTGGAACCGTTCCCTGATGAACTGCTCGCCGATCCGCACAGCGATCCGGAAGACCGCGCGCTCCAGCGCGAACGTATCACCCTGGCTTTCCTGGTGGCGCTGCAGCACTTAACGCCAGCGCAGCGGGCCATTCTGCTCTTGCGCGAAGTGCTGGAGTGGCCGGCAGTCGAAGTGGCCGAGTGGTTACACCTCTCCGTTCCCGCCGTCAATAGCGCCTTGCAGCGTGCCCGACGCGCTTTGCACCAGCTCCACGAGGGAAGTGAAGCTCCGATTGCGGAGCCTCACCCCCAATTACAAAACCTCCTTGACCGCTACGTGGCCCTGTGGGAGCAAGCGGACATCCCTGGACTCGTGGCGCTCCTGCGAGAGGACGCCTGGTTCACCATGCCGCCGCTTCCCGTCTGGTTCCAGGGACGGGCTGCTATCGCCACGCTGCTCTCGACGAGGATCTTCACTCCCGGCAGGCAATGGTGCCTGTTTCCAACACGCGCCAATGGCAGTCCGGCTTTCGGACTCTACCAGCGGGAGGCCGAGGCAGACGTCTATCAGCTCTTTGGCCTGGTTGTCCTGGGTGTGGTGGGCGAGCAGATTGCCAGCCTCGTCGCCTTCCTGGATCGACTCCGATTTCAGCGCCCCATCGACACTGCCACTTTTCCCAGGGGAGATCAACCAATGACGCTTCCGCTTGTCGCATTCACAAGAGCACCGGTGATGGTTCGCGCCCCATCCGAGGCGAGAAAAGCAGCCAGCCGTGCCGTGTCGGAAACAGTCGGGAGGCGCTTGAGAAGCGTTCTCTGTTCAAACATGGACACGACTTGCTCTTTCGAGAGCCCCAGCGTGTGTGCGACATTCTCAACCGATTGATCTATGGTTCTGGTCTCCACCATGGCCCCGGAACGAATGCCAACTACTCTGACTCCAGAAGGCCCCAGATCCGCAGCAAGACATCTCAAGAGCGCTTCCATGGCACCAAAGGCCGAGCCAATGGCAGTGACGTTTGGCGTGCGATTACTGGCGAGGGGCGCTGTGACAAACAGGATGACCCCTGAATGCTGCCGTACCATTGTCGCGCGGCGGCACGCGCCGTGATGAATTGCGAGGGGACCAGGGTGGAGAGCGGCAACAGGAACTGCTCAAGGGGCAGCTCCATGGTGTTTGTCCCGTTGCCATAGTCTTTTGGCTGTGGACTCATAACATTCAAGAGAATATCAATGCTTCCCCCCTCTTGTGCCACGTGATCGAGATAGGCTTGCACTGCCTGCTCATCAAGCGCGTCTACCTGCGCGGCGTAGGCAACGCCGCCGTCCTGGTGAATCTCCTCAGCCACTTGCTCAACAGCGCCCAGTGTATGACCCGAAAGAAAGACCGTGGCCCCTTGGGCCGCGAACTCTTTGGCCACCGCCGTCCCAACGGCGCCACCTGCGCCAAAAATGACGGCATGCTTGTTTGTTAAGAGCGGTGTGTGTGTCAATGGTGTTTCCATTCGTTCATGTTTCTCCAATTCTTGTTTGTGGGAGCCGTTCCATGTTTTGCAGTACGGCTTCCTTTTTCGCATTGATTTGCGAGAGGTGTCGATCACCTTTCACTCATAGGACACCAAGTTGATCCCAAACTCATCGCAGGCTGAAGACAACCATGAGGAGTCGGGCTGAGAAGAATGTTGGGATTTACAGCACTGTGCTCTGCAGAACCTGGCCGACACCCGGGCCGGGGCCGACCGCGCAGTACCTGATCGGCCCCCAACTCGCCGCCCGCTGACCCGAGCCGCAACGTAGGTTGGCTCGTCAGTCGTCCAGGACCGCCAGGTCGAGCTGGTGGAGGCGCTCGGGGTCGGCGAGTATGTCGATTGCGACGATCTTCCCGCGCGTGATCGTGAAACCGAATACGACACGCGGCCGTCCGCCCGGAGCCCACACGGCTCCCACGACTCCGTCCACGAGCGCCGGTTGCGCGAACCGGGCACGCCCCGAGAACTGCCTGGCCACGTCCAGCGCACCGCGGACCTCCCTCGATGCGCCCGCATGCACGGCTGCGCGGTCGGCTCGCAGCACGACATCTGGGTCGAGCACGGCGAGAAGCGCGTCGAAGTCACCGCCGCGTGAGGCGGCGAGGAAGGCGTCGACCACTTCGCGCTGGCAGGCGAGATCAGCGTCGGGAACCGTGGCCGCTCCCTGCACCCGGCGGCGTGCGCGGCTCGCGAGTTGCCTTGCCGCGGTCGGGGAGCGCCCCACGATGGGAGCGATCTCGTCGAAGGGCACGGCGAAGAGGTCGTGCAGCACGAACGCGAGGCGCTCGGCGGGATTCAAGGTGTCGAGTACCACGAGCAGCGCGAGACCGACCGAGTCGGCCAGGAGCGCTTCCTGCTCGGGGTCCATCCCGTCCTCGCGGCTCACGATCGGGTCGGGTACATGCACGCCCAGGGGCTCCTCGCGCCGCGAGTTGCGCGAGCGCAGCATGTCAAGGCACACCCGCGCGACGACCGTCGTCAGCCATCCGCCCAGGTTCTCGACGCCGCTCGTGTCGGAGCGGCTGAGGTGGAGCCAGGACTCCTGCACGGCGTCGTCCGCCTCGGTAAGGTCGCCGAGCATCCGGTAGGCCACTGCCCGCAGGTGGGTCCGGTAGGCCTCGAATTGCTCCGCCAGCCATTCGTGTTCGTCCATCGGTCACATTCCTTCGTTTCGTTTCGTCATAGTAGTGACGAGGGGAACCCAACAGATGTCACAAGGAGCCGAGCATCCGGTAGGCCTCGAATTGCTCCGCCAACCATTCGTGTTCGTCCATCGGTCACATTCACTCGTCGCGTTCCGTCATAGTAGTGACGAGTGAAACCCAACCGATGTGACAGGGAGACCGGCTCCCGTGGAACGCAAGTGGGTGGCCCATCAAGATCGAAACCGGGATGTTCAGCATCCCGGTTCAGCAAAGATAAAGGAGTTCTTCATGAATCAAGGTATCAGAACAGTCATTTATCCCGTCAAAGACTTAGCTCAAGCAAAGATGCTCTACAGCAAGCTTTTGGGTGTCGAGCCTTATATGGATGAGGTGTATTATGTTGGCTTTCGGGTTGAAGACCAAGAAATAGGGTTAGATCCCTATGGCCACAACAAAGGCATGACGGGGCCTGTCGGCTACTTCCACGTTAGCGACATTCAGCAGAGTCTGCAAGCATTGTTAGACGCTGGCGCACAAGTACAGCAAGGGGTCAAAGATGTCGGTGGGGGGAAGCTGATTGCATCTGTGAAAGACGCAGACAATAACATCATCGGGCTTTTGCAGTTCCCTTAATTGCACGAGAGACACATCTCTTTTTCAGGAAATGATCATGAGTGGAGAGTGAAAAGCAGCGAGCTGCTGATATTCACGGGCGTTCAGAGGGTACGCGTCACTTTATGCAGGCCGCGTGGGATGTCGGGGTTCAATCCTTTGGAGAGAGCAAGGTGCAGCGCCAGTAGTTGACCCGGTAAGATGGCGGTGATTGGACTGAGCCATTCTGGAAGAGTCGCCGCGATGGGTAATGCTGTTTTCGCCAGTGAGAGCGCCTGTGAAGAATCGGAGATGACCAGCAGTTCGGCCTCTCGCTCTCGCAACGATCCCGCCAGTTCGAGCATGTCCTCAAATGTGGCTCCCGTGGGCATGACCAGGATGACGGGTAACCCTGGCTCGACGGTCGCGATTGGACCGTGGCGGAAATCTGCTGAAGAGTAGGAGGTGGCCATTACATAGGTGAGTTCTTTCAGTTTCAGCGCAAGCTCGAAAGAGGTGGCGTAGTTGTAGCCACGCCCAATGACGATACAGCGATCCATATACCTGTAACGTTCGGTGCGCTGAGCTATAGCGGAGCTTTCTTGTAAGGTTGCTTCAAGGGCAGAGGGGAGCGACTGGATTTCGGTAAGCCGCCTGGGGTGACCACTACAGATGGCTGCGAAGAGGGCCATTACGACGAGTTGCGCAGTATAGGTTTTTGTGGCGGCGATACTACGCTCGGAGCCAGCGTGTAGCTTGATGACATGATCCGCTATGGCGGCAAGAGGCGAAGAGCCATCATTGGTGATGGCCAGTGTTGGTCGCCCCTGCCGCTTTCCCTCTGCGAGTACCGCGATAATGTCGGGTGACTGACCTGACTGAGAGATTCCAACGATCAGGGCGCTTTCCATACGGGGAGAAGTCTTGTAGAGCGTTTGCACGGACGGGGTGGCGAGCGCGACGGGATAGCCGGCGAGCGCTGCCCAGGCGTATTGCGCGTAGGTTGCGGCATGATCCGAAGAACCGCGGGCGGCGATCAACACGTAGTTGAAAGGAGGAAGCTGTGCGACAACCTGGCGAATATGTGCTGTTTCACGTTCTAACAGGTGGGCGATAACGGCGGGTTGACTATATATTTCTTGCTCAAGTAGCGATGACATCGTTTTCTCCATTCGGGTCTTTTATGGTAAGATGCTCAGGTATATGTATTTTACTACTTGCGAAGGGGGGTACGTATGGCAGAGAGCTCACTGGTGAAGAAATTGGGCGTCAATGACCCCCGGCTAATGAACTTTAAAAATTAAATACGGCATTTGGAAAGGCCCACATACCGCAACAGTTCGGAGGAACCGGCAGCGAACTGCTGGAGAAACTCCGTCACGAGCAGGCGTAAAGCTTTCAGGTCGGAGGCTCGCCGATGCAGATGCAAGACGGCTTGTTTGAGCTTGCGCCAGAGCTTCTCAATGGGGTTGCACCAGGACGCATAGGTGGGCAGCAGCACCAACTGGATCGGTAACTGCCAGTCCCCCCAGCGTTTCACCGCTGCGGGACTGGGCGTCTGGAGCCAATTGGGGGGACGCGAGAACGGAAAGCGCGTTTCCTGGGGCTCCAAT
>VBHI01000070.1 GCA_005881495.1 Chloroflexota bacterium | reverse complement strand
GTGTAGTTGTGGACTGGCCCGGCAGGGGCAATGGGGCGCCCCGCTCGGTGAGAACCTCATTCGTGGCGTTGAGGCAGGCGAAGACCTTTGCCATGCCCACATAGGGCACCGCCTGGTACACGATCTCCTTCACCTCGACCGGAGTCACCCCGACCGTGAGCGCCGCGCCGACCATGACGCGGTACTCACGCAGCGCCTGGGAGGCGATGAGTGCCGCAAGCTGGATCATCAGCCTGGTCCGCGTGTCCAGATCGCCATACGCCAGGACCTCGTCGAAGGCGAAATTATCGAAGGTTTCAATCAGCTCCGGGTCGGTTCTCGCCAAGGTGGAGACGTGTCCGGGAAACAGCTCGTTATGGTTTTGTTGCGCTCGCTCGTTGGGTTTCATGGTGGCTTCTCCTTTAGTAGCGGTCTCCCAGAACCGTGATGTTGGACATGGCGCTATCGATCTCCCGCAGATCGCCTTCGGTGAGATTGACCTGGACCGCGCCGATGTTCTCCTCCAGACGCTCGATCTTACGGCTGCCCGGAATAGGAACGATCCACGGCTTTTGAGCGAGCAGCCAGGCGAGCGCGATCTGCGCCAGCGTCGCCCGTTTCTGCTCTCCGATCCGGGCCAGCAGGTCGATCACGGCCTGATTGGCTTGGATGGCCTCCGGCGTGAAGCGCGGGTTGCGGCTGCGAAGGTCCGAGCTGTCGAAGGTGGTGTGTTCGTCGATCTTGCCCGTCAGATAGCCCCGGCCGAGCGGGCTGTAGGGCACGAAGCCGATGCCGAGCTCCTCGCAGGTCGGTAGCACGTCCTCTTCCGGGGTCCGCCACCACAGCGAGTATTCACTCTGGATGGCCGAAATCGGCTGGACGGCGTGAGCGCGCCGGATGGTCTCTGCAGGGGCTTCCGACAGTCCGAAATGCTTCACTTTGCCTTCTTCGATAAGCTCCTTCACCGCTCCGGCCACGTCCTCGATGGGGACGTTCGGATCGACTCGGTGTTGATAAAACAGATCGATGGCCTCGACCTTGAGGCGCTTCAGCGATCCCTCGGCGACCTGTTTGATGCGCTCGGGACGGCTATTGAGACCTGCCCATCCGGGACTTCCATCGGCGTTGAGCTGGAAACCAAACTTCGTGGCGATCACCACGCCCCCCCGAAAGGGAAACAGCGCTTCCCCCACCAACTCTTCGTTGGTAATTGCTCCGTAGACCTCGGCCGTGTCGAAGAAGGTGATACCACGGTCCACCGCTGCATGAAGAAAAGAGATCATCTCCGACTTGTCGCCAATCGGTTTATCCCCAAAGGTCATTCGCATGCAGCCGAGCCCGAGGGCGGAGACCTTCAGATCGCTGTTTCCAAGGATGCGCGTTTGCATTGTTTCTTCTCCTCCGAATCGGTGATGGATGGTGTCGGGCTTTCATTGGCGAGAGCCCCAAACATTCCAATGACGATTCGCGTTCTCCTCTCAGATGATTTGCGGACTGACCCACTACGGCATAGCAGCACCTTGATGGCTCGGCGCTGATCCATCGTCGCGTAGCCTGAGGGAACCCCACCGAGATCGACAGTGAGGTCGAGTACAGGAGAAGGATCGAGCCGTCCGGCCAGCACAAAAGCCCAGCACCTCACTCCAGAGGGACTTCGACGGCAACATCGTATTTGGGATAGTAGGACTTCACGTTCCTGCCGTACTTGTCCCGGAACTGCTCAAGAATCTTGTCGAGCTGCGCATGGTTGGTGATCACTCTGGCGTTCGCGGTCAACGTCTTCCCTCTAGCAGACAGGCGAATAGTCGGTATCTTGCGCACGTTTTTGTACCATTCGGTATCCGAGCCCTTCACCGGGATCAGGTAGAGCTTGTCTCCATCCACGGCGAACCAGATGGGGTAGGTTAGGGAGCGACCGGACGAGCGTCCGGTCACGGTGATATCGATCTCGCTGGCGCCCTGCAGGCCCGCGCGAAAATCTGTGTGCCATAGGAGTCTCCTTTAGACATGACTTACTCGAAGCAGTGATTTAATGGCGCGTCGTTCGTCCATTGCGGCGTAGGCGTCCGCTACGCCGTCGAGGTCGGTTTCGAAATCAAAGACGTGGCCAGGGTTGATGCGCCCGGCCAGCACATCTTCCATTAGCTCGGGAAGGTAGGCTCGCGCTGGTGCCGGGCCACCATGCGCCCCAATATTGCGATAGAAGAGCGTTGGAACAGGCATCTCGACGCCGTGAGGGACACCCACATAGCCAACGATCGAGCCTGGTCGTGCGATCGCCAGTGCTGTCTGCATCGCCTCGTTCGTCCCGACGCATTCCAGCGCAGCATCGACCCCAATGCCATCCGTCACGTGTTTCACTGCTTCAACCGCCACTTCACCACGTTCCTCGACGATATCCGTCGCACCAAACTCGCGAGCAAGCTGTTGACGAGCCGGATGTCGGCTCAGCGCCAGAATGCGTGCCGCGCCTAACCGCTTCGCGGCAAGGATGGCGCACAGTCCAACCGCCCCATCACCCACCACTGCAACGGTGTCACCCTTCTGCACTTCGGCGCTCACTGCCGCGTGGTGGCCTGTGCCCATCACATCGCTGAGGGTCAGCAGGGACTTCATGATCTCGTCCGAATAGGTGGAACGGGGGACTTTCACCAGTGTGCCGTCCGCCAGTGGCACGCGCACATACTCACCCTGGCCGCCGTCGCCATTTCCGGCTGGAATAAACCCCCCGTTCAAACAGGCAGTGGTCATCCCCACCTGGCAGTTTGGGCACGTCCCATCACTGTAGGCAAAGGGTGAGATGACGAAGTCTCCTTTCGCAACGTGACGCACCTCATCGCCAACGTGTTCTACGACACCAATAAACTCATGCCCAATCGGGCTCCCTACCGCGTAGTCGCTCTCCCCACGATAGTACCAGAGGTCAGAACCACAGACACAGGCTAATACGACACGCACGACCGCATCGGTCGGCTCTTTGATGGTCGGGTCTGGGCGTTCGCCAACCTCAATCTTCCGTGGGCCTTGAAAAATCGCTGCTTTCATAATTTTCTCCTTAAACGTATCGCTCTTGTCCAGTCCCTCTGGCTCCTTGCACCTTGATCTTTGAGGTGGCTGTATCGATCTCACGGAGGTCGTCGGAAGTGAGTTCGATGACAACTGCTGCAAGGTTCTCGTCCAGACGCTCCAGCTTTCGCGTACCCGGTATCGGAACGATCCACGGTTTCTGGGCGAGCAGCCAGGCGAGCGCTATCTGAGCAGGTGTCGCCTGCTTCCGGGCTGCGATAAGGCTGAGCAGATCGACTATTGGCTGGTTGGCCTTGCGGGCCTCGGGAGTAAAGCGCGGGAACCAGGACCGAACGTCGGTGGTGTCGAAGGCCATAGCGGGATCAACCTTCGCTGTAAGGAAGCCCTGCCCGAGAGGACTCCAGGGAACGAAGCCTATGCCAAGCTCTTCGCACGCCGGCAGCACTTCCGCTTCCGGATCTCGCGTCCAAAGGGAGTATTCACTCTGAATGGCAGAGATCGGCTGTATCGCGTGCGCCCGACGAATTGTTTGCGCTCCCGCTTCGGAAAGGCCGAAGTGCTTGACCTTCCCTTCTTGAATCAGGTCCTTCACCGCTCCGGCCACATCTTCGATGGGCACCTCCGGGTCAACGCGGTGCAGATAGAACAAATCGATGGCCTCAACCCTGAGCCGCTTGAGTGATCCCTCGGCGCTCTGCTTGATGTACTCAGGTTGGCTGTTCAAACCACGACGCTGCCCCGTCTCCGGATCGATCTCGAATCCGAACTTGGTGCCAATCACCACTTGCCTATGGAAGGGAGCAAGCGCTTCGCCCACCAGTTCTTCGTTCGTGAACGGTCCGTAGACCTGGGCGGTATCGAAAAAGGTGACGCCACGCTCCACGGCGGCCCGAATGAGGGAGATCATTTCCTGTCTGTCTCTGGTTGGGCCGTAGTTGGTGCTCATGCCCATGCAGCCGAGTCCAAGGGCCGAGACTTCCAGGTTGCTTTTCCCAAGTGAGCGTTTCTGCATGGTGTTCTCCTTGTCATTAAAAACCCACCGGAAATTGCGGGATGTAGGACGCTTCGAGGCGCCGCATTTCTTCGTCGCTCAGTTTGAGGTCAACAGCCGCGACCGCGTCGGTCAGATGCTGTAGTCTGGTCACGCCAACAATCGGCCCGGTCACCGCTTCCTTTTGCAGCAGCCATGCCAGGGCGATTCGCGCCATAGGTACATGGTGTGCTTCGGCAATGGTTTGCACGGTCGCGACGATCTGATGGTTGGCTTCCTCAGCCTGGGAGTAGAGTGATTTCGTAAACCTGTCGGTTTCACTCCGCCTGGTGTGCGCGCTCCACTCGCGAGTTAACAGGCCGCGCGCCAGCGGACTCCACGGGATCACCCCGACCCCCTGGTCGAGACAGAATGGCAGCATTTCCCGTTCTTCTTCGCGCATGAGCAGGTTGTACTGGTCTTGCATCGAAACAAAGCGTGTCCAGCCGTGGAGATCAGCCACATACTGCGCCTGGGCAAACTGCCAGGCGTACATACTGCTGGCTCCGATGTAGCGCACCTTGCCGCTCTTCACCAGGTCGTGCAGGGCTTCCATCGTTTCTTCTATCGGGGTATTGGGGTCGTAGCGGTGAATCTGATAGAGGTCGATGTAGTCCGTCTTGAGCCGCTGCAAACTCTGCTCGACCTGCGCAAAGATCGCCGCCCGCGAGAGTCCGGCATCTTTGGGGCCTGGCCCCATGCGGCTAAAGACCTTGGTCGCAATAATCACATCGTCGCGCTTGGTCAGCTCACCCAGGACCTGGCCGACAATCTCCTCACTGGCACCGAGCGAATACACATTCGCCGTATCAAACGTCGTAATACCCGCTTCCAGAGCTTGCCGAATAATCGGTCGCGCTTCGTCGATACCAATCGCCCACTCATGTGTACCACGCGATGGGTCGCCAAAACCCATGCAGCCTAGAATGATGCGCGAGACTTGCAGTCCTGAATGGCCTAACCGTTTATATTCCATTGTCCTGTCTCCTCTCTTTGAGTAAAGGTCAGAATGATCCCATCTCTTGCGGTTTTCAGTTGGTCTCTTCTTGAAGAAAAGTCCAGCTTATCTGCAACCGTAGAGAAGCATGTTCTCTATCTGTTGGTAATTATAGACGCCCTGGAACACTTGGTGATAGAATGATTGTCGAAAATGATTGTCTGATCCTGCAAATCTTCCAGATGAGCATTTGAGCAACAAGAGAAGAGGTACCTATGAGTGTGATGATCCTCCAGCAGGCAGAACGCGAAGCACTACGGGTGCAAGCCAGCCGCGAGGAACTGGTGGAGCGCATCGGGCAGGCCATGCGCGCAGATGGAACCATCCAGCCGCTCCCAGGGCTGCACCTTTCCCGCTCCTCAATGCCTTTCAAGCCGCTGCACAGCGTGCTTGAACCGTCCTTGTGCGTGATTGCCCAGGGTAGCAAGGAGGTGCTTTTCGGTGACAGTCGCTACCGCTACGACACCTCACATTACCTGCTCGCCACCGTCGAGTTGCCCCGTGTCAGCCAGGTGCTGGAAGCCTCGCCGGAGCGGCCCTACCTCAGCCTGCGCCTGGAACTGGCGCCTGCTCTCGTCAGCTCGGTCATGGAGGAGGCCGGGTACTCTTCTCACACCTCACCTTCTGGCCATACTGACGCGAGGGCCATCGACGTCGGCCCGTTGGATGTGCATCTGCTGGACGCTGTCGTGCGGCTCACAAGGCTCCTGGACACTCCTGCCGAAGCGCCTGTCCTCCTGCCTCTGATCACGCGGGAAATCATCTATTGTCTCCTGAGAGGAAGGCAGGGCACCCGGCTCCGTCACCTGGCGATCCTGGGGGGCTACACCTCCTCCATCTCCCAAGCGATCGAGCGACTGCGTCAAGACTTCGACCAGCCGGTGCGCATCGAGGACCTCGCGCACGAGCTGGGCATGAGCGTCTCAGGGCTACACCACCACTTCAAAGCGGTCACGGCGCTGAGCCCCATGCAGCTCCAGAAGCGGCTGCGGCTGCAGGAGGCTCGCCGCCTGATGCTGAGAGAGGACCTCGATGCGGCCAGTGCCGCCTATCGCGTGGGGTATCGCGATGCCTCACACTTCAATCGCGAGTACAAAACCTTCTTCGGCGTCCCACCGATGCGCGACGTGCAACGCCTGCGGGAAGCGGCGCGGGATCAAGCATTCTGATGAGCAAGACGAGAACCGCTCTCCAGGCTCATGAGAGCTTGTTGTATGCATCTTCTCCCTGTCGTGCTGTCTCATTGTTCTCGTGTTTCAGAGAGTATTGTTTGGCAGCCTTGGAAAGACGATATCGAGACGGTAGGGATGCCTCATGAGATGGTGAGCGATTGATGCACCATATTACATGCCGATACCTCTGATGTAGAACGGCTTACCCAGATACGTTCCGAGCGCCTGCTCATGATTGGGTATCAGTGAGTCTTAAGTCGCTATTGACAGCTGCCAGGCTTATCGATCTGGAGCCATTTCTCAGGTCATGTGAAAAGCAGAGGATTTCAGATGGTAAGCGTATCTGTACCATCTGTCCAGAGTTCTCTGGAACGACTGATCTTTCATCAGGACGCATTGCCTCACGGGAAATCTTCCTTTGTCCGCTTCAAGTATCTCTTTTCCTCTGACTCTGAACTGGTCTCTCCTCCAAGTCTGCAACGTCGCTCATCTGCTCTAGAGCAGGAGAAGAACAAGTCATCCGTTAGAGAGAAAGAGGAAGATTATTCATGAGGCAAACACGGGCATGCAGAAGAGGTGCAGCAGATACTGCACCGCCCTCGTCCTAGACAGTATGGGCCAGAGGTCCGAGAGGAATTTAGGGAAAAAGGCAAAAGGGAAATGGCCGTGTCCTAGAAACAAGTGACGAGAGGACTTCTTGTATGAAACGCTATATTCTCACCGGGACCCCTGGTTCAGGAAAAACCTCAATGCTTCATGAACTGAAACGTCAAGGCTATGCGGTGGTGGAGGAAGCCGCAACCGATGTGATTGCACGTGAGCAGGGGCTTGGCAATGCTGAGCCGTGGTTGCAGGCCGACTTTATCGAGAGCATTGTCCGGGTGCAAAAGCAGAGGCAACTTGAAGCGTCAACGTTGCCTGATGAACTGCAATGGTATGACCGTTCGCCAATTTGCACGCTTGCCTTAAGCCGCTATCTCGGATATCCTGCGTGTGCTGCTCTGTTAGAGGAACTTGAGAGAATTGAGCGCGAGGGGATCTACCAGAGGCGGGTTTTCTTCATCGAACATCTTGGGTTTTGTCAGCCCACCGCGGCGAGAAAAATCACCTTTGCAGAATCTCTCGTGTTCGAGCAAATCCATGAAGAAACCTACACCTCTTTGGGCTACGACTTGCTAAAAATTGCTCCTGAAGCTCTTTCGGAGCGAGTCCATCGCATCATGGAATGGACGTCTGGTGTTAGTTCTGAAAGAATGCGATGAGGACCGGGGCGAGCACTGTGGGGTCAACCATGTGGGTTTGACCTGCGAGCGTGTGGCGGCTGGCGTGTGGCAAGACGTTGGCCAGCGCATCAGCGGCATGGTGGACCCAGGCGTCGCTCGCACCACCATCTGCCACCAGCACAGGCACGGTCACCTTGACCCAGCGATCAGTTGGGAGCGGTTTGCCCTGCATGAGATTGCCGACAAAAGCCGCGTCGTAGGCAAGGGTATGGGCCACGCCAGCCATGCCAGACCAAGTGGCTTGATCCTGCTTCATGCCACCGATGTAGTCGGCCGGAATGCCCACGGCTTGCGTCAAAAAGTATGCGACAGCTTCGTCGCCCTTCCCCTCGGCCGCCAGCGTCATGAGGTGCTCCGCGTAGTCGGCGGGTACGGGCTGGCGGCTGTCATCGACAATGAGCGCCGGCTCATACACCCCGACTTTGGTAATGCCTGGGGTGACAGCGGCGGCATCCAGGCTCACTACAGCGCCTGACGAGATGCCAAAGACCAGGGCTTGGCCACCAGCGTCCTCGACCAGTGCTTGCAGGTCTTCCATCTCGCGTTCCTTGGCGAAGGGCTCTTTGTCGGAGCTCGCGCCACGGCCACGCCGGTCGTAGTTGTAGACCGTGAAGTGTTGGCCAAGCAGTTCGGCCAGGTGTGCCATACTCGGGTCAAAGACACGATACGCCATCTCACCGTTGACCAGGATGACGGCTGGGCCGGACCCAACCTTGTCGAAAGCAATTTTCGTGCCGTCTTTAGAAGTGACTGTTTGCATCGGATTCTCCTATTTTTTCAATTTTATGAGACAGTCTCCACCCTCACTACCAGGTGGGCCACAATCTTTGCAGAAAGAGGAAGGCTCTCCTGCTCATCAATTGCTTCGCCCGGCTTCGCTCTAAGCCTTTCGCGGCTGATAGGTGAGGATCACGGTTCCGGTCCTGGTCGGTTTTGCAGAGAGCAGGTTCAATCTTTTGAGGCTCTCCCCATCTTTGAAGAGACGCTTTCCACTGCCCGCAACCACAGGGTGGACCAGGAGAATCAGCTCATCCAGCAGGCCCTGTTCCAGCAGAGAGCGGACGAGGGTTGGACTTCCGGCAGTGCCGATGTTCTTTCCTGGTTGCTGCCTCAACCGAGCGATTTCCTGGACGAGATCGCCCTTGACCAGTGTCGAGTTCTGCCATGCTTCCACGCTCTCCAGGGTGGTCGAGAAGACATACTTAGGCGTGGAGTTAATAAAGCTCGCAAACGGTTCATCCGTAGCAGTGGGCCAGTAGGAGGCCCACTCCTGATAGGTTACGCGCCCCAGCAGGACAGCGTCCTGAGAGGCGAGCTGTTCCGTCATGGCCTGCCCCATATCCTCATCGAAGTGGTCTTGCCATTTATCGGGCGACTCCACGACCCCATCGAGGGTGATAAACAAACCGGCAATGACTTTTCTCATGCTCAATACTCCTTTGATGCTAATCTCTTACAGAGACATTTCGTAAGTGTAGTATGCCTCAAGGAAAGAGCGTTGTCTTGTACAAAAACGAAAGCTGCTCAGGTCGGCTGTGATGAAGCAGTTGAGCAGGGGTTTGTCCAATAAAGCGCCCCAGCGATCGGGTCAGATGCGGCTGATCGTAATACCCGGCCTGCTCAATGGTGTCCAGGATCGAGACGCCTTGCTGTAAGAGGAAGGTGGCATAGCGGGCACGTTCGATTTGCCGGGCAGTGCTCTGAGTGATCCCGGTTGCCTGCAAAAACCGATACTGAACCGCACGCTGGGTCAGGTCTTTGAGCTGCCCTTGTAAAGCAGCCTCGACGACGGGGTCACGAAGGAGCAGTCCAGAACGCACCAGCCGCGCGACAAAGATGTCGGCATTCTCAGAGTCAGGAAATTGCCAGACAGAGCCACCCAGCCAGAAAGAGTTGCTCGAAGCGGTCGGCAAGTCCATCCCGCCATCCACCAGCCTGCTTGTGGGCAGATGTGGCAGAAACGTGCCCAGCTTCAACAGGATGCCAACCCACTCTCCCTCTGCAGGAGCGTTTCCCATCGGAGTGGCTTTGGTCTCGGGACCCCGCAGCGTCATGGTGACCTTGCCCTGGAGTCTGCTCACTACGAACTCACAGTGGTTCACGGCAATCGAGAGAAACGCCCTCTCGCCCTCACTATGACTGCGCCAGATCCGTTCGACAAAAGGCGAGTCCGACGCTCTTTCTTCATCAATGATAATCATGCTTCTCCTTCCGTCGCTCCTTGTGAAGAGCAGGCGCATCGGCGCAGCAGCGGCTCGCCAATCGCCGTGGCATCCAGCTTGCTCGCGCCGAGAAACCTCACGAAGCGCGCCAACCCACCAGCCAGGGCCTCGGCAAATGCCTCATCGGTGCCGAGAGCCTCATCCTCCAGCCACAAGCCCAGGATGACGAATGTGTTGGTCGTCCGGTCGAGTTTGCTGTCGAACCGCGCGACGAGCCGGTCGCCCCACACCATCGGCAACGTGTAGTAGCCGAACCTGCGCTGGTGCTCAGGCTTGTAGACCTCCCAGACGTAGTCGAAGCCAAAGACTGCTTTGGCTCGCCCGCGCGCGCTGACGTGATCGAGCGGGGCGAGGAAGACGACCTCTTGGGTCGTGGTCGAATCCCTCGGCGTCCAGGCCTTCGGTACACGCCCTGCGCTCACATCGCGCAGCACCTCGGCGTCGCTCCCGAGCGCGTAGTGCACCATTTTCCAGCCTTCCACCTGCACCTCGATGAGGTCGCCGTTGGTCAACATCGCCCCAAGCATCTTCTTGGCGGCGCGATCCGGCTCGCCGCGTCCGTGAAACGCATCACTCGTCCGGCTCAGCCGTGACAGGCCGCAGAAGCTCACTTCCTTGCTGATCAAGAAGCGGTCAGCCTCGGCCTCCTCGCTTTCGCGCAGGAGAGACGCAGGCGCGACCGTTTCCGTGAGGGCGTACACGCGCTCGAAGTGCTCGCGGTGATGCGTCATCACTTCGCCGGTGCGCCAGAGATACTACAAGGCCAGCGCGCTGTCCTTGCGGCCGCGATAACTCTGGGTGCGTGTGCGGCTCGCCATCTCGAAGCCGCGGTTGCTCACGGTGCCGCGCTCGCGCAGGAGGGCCCGCATTTCGGCGATCGCCTCGGCGTGCTCGGCAGCCATGCGGCGAATGCGCGCGTCGCCAGAGTCGCCCTCGCGCTCGCGGCGCATGACCACGCGAAAGTCGGGCAGCTCGTCCATCGGCCGGACGGCCAGCCAGCCACCCCAGTCAAAGAACTTACGCTGCTGATAGGCCAGGTCTTCCCACATGCCAGGCGTGTAAGCGAGGACGCGGCTGTGCAGGGCAATGTCCTGGCTGCGCGCGAGGATGTGCAGCGGGTCGAGTTGCAGGTACTCCATCGCGCGCATGGCCTGCTCAGTGCCCTCGATGCCTCGCCAGCGCCGCCCTGGCCACAAGCCCTGCTTGCCAAGGATGAAACGACGGGCTGTCTCGCTGGTGATGGTTAGCATGATGACCTCTTGGAGAGCCTGGCAACCAGACCGGTCTGAAAGGCTTATGTTCCTTCATAGGCTTTCTGTAAGGTGGCAAGATCAAATTTCTTCATCGGCAAGAACGCCTGCGTGATCCGATCAATCTGCTCAGGAGTGCCGTGTTGCATCATCTCGCCAATCGCCGTTGGCCAGACCTGCCAGGAAAGTCCAAATTTGTCTTTCAGCCAGCCACATTGTTCGGCTTTGGGATCAGCAGACAGCTTCTCCCAGTAGTAATCGATTTCTGCTTGCGTTTCGCAGGGCACCAGAAAAGAGATGGCTTCATTGAAAGCAAAAGGATGGTCACGTGCGCTATCCATCGCGCCAAACTCCATGCCTTCCAAGGTGAAAGCCACGTACTGTACGGTTCCTTCTTGGTCCGGCTCTTCTCCCTTGCCGTAGCGGGTAAGAAAGAAGGTGTTTGCGTGATGAAAGACGGAGGTGTAAAAGGTGACCGCTTCTTCTGTTTTTCCGCAGACCGTTCCAACAAACATGAGCACAGGCGTTATTTTCTGCTGTATGTTAGTGTTGCCTGCGTAAATAACCTGCCACGAAAGGCCATATTGATCTTCTATCCAGCCATAGCGCTCGCTGAAGGGATAGGCAGCAAGTGGCATCAAGACTTTCCCGCCGGAAGAGAGTTTCTCCCATATCGCATCGACCTCTTCTTTCGTCTTACACTTAACGTGGAACGAAACAGATGGATTGAATTTGAAAAGCGGCCCGGCACTAATCGCCATGAAGGGTTGTCCAGCAAGCTCAAACGAGACAACATCACAATCACCTGAGGGAGTATCGTGCAATGTAGTTATATTCGTCACTTGTGAATCCGGCAGGAAAGACGTGTAAAACTCGGCAGCCTCTTTCGCTTCTGTGTCAAACCAGAAATGCGGTGTGATTTTTTGCATGATTTTGTTCCTTTCTTTGCCATCTGGGTTAATTTCTATACGTTACCATTTTGATCATAGGTTGTCCACTCACCAACTTGTTTGCCGTTACTTCCGTTTTTTCCTGCCTGCTTTCGATGATTGAGCAGCCTGCAGATGGCCATACTTGTCCCGTTGGCGCAGCTCACGACGGCTTTTCCGCCTATTACCCAGGTACACCCCGTCTGTTGTCCAGGTATATCCCGTCTGCACCTGCTCTGCTCGCCGTCTGGCAATCAGGCGCTTTTCCGCTCCTTTGCGAGTCAGCAGCGGTGCCGCTATCTCAACGTCCTTGTCTGTATGGATGGACAACAGTGTGGGTTCGCCTTCTGAGCAGACGAGAGATCTCTTGTTTCGCTGACTTTTTGCGTTCTTCAACCTCGAATGGACATCTTGGCGAGTGATCCATGGAGGGCATTGACTCACCACCAATCGACGAGGCAATGGCGAGGGGAGGTAGATCATGCGCCATGCAGAGCAGTTTCTTTCTGCCGGGCATAGTGCCAGATGTCGCGCGGATCGTTCATGCCTTTGCTGCGCGCTTCCTGGAGCCATTCGTTCAGTTCATACTTGTTCTGATAGAGTCGGTTGCCACAAAAGACATTCCGCCGCGCAAAAGGGGTTGGGGTCGTTTTCCTGCGATGCTGGAGGACGACAGCGTCGGCCAGGTTGACGATGGTGTCCCCATACCAGGGGGTGGCGAGGGTATAGGCAGGTTCAAACACCCACGCTGGGCAAACTACCCCATAGCGGTCACAGAGGAACTCGACCGAGGCCGCGCAAAAGGCTGCCCAATGGCAAGTATGCTCAGTGTCCCGGTCCGGCTTGCCCAAGGGGTCACTGACTAAGGCGGCGCGGTGGTCCCTGGCATAATCATACCAGGCGTTCTTAAAGTTCCCAAGGGCCGTCGCGATGGTTTCGGCTTCGTCCTGTTGTGCTTCAGGTGTGTGAGATAATTGAACCAATTGGGTGGGAGTGTATACCTCCTAGCAATGGCTTGGACAGCGTCTCGCAATGCCAACCGAGCTTTGTGGAAGTCTTCGCCTTCTTCGAGCCAGCATATGTCAATATCATCGGTGGTTCGTGGTGCGTTGGCCAGCAGCATCATGTAGGCGCCTCCTATCAGGAGCAGGCGAACGGGCTTGCTGATGCCCTGGCTCTCTAATGCTGCTCCTAGCTCGGCCAGATAGTGCTCGATCTCGTGTGCTTGCATCCCTGCCTCCTTCCTGCGTGCCTATTATAGCATTACCTGCTTTCGGCAGGGAGGCCGTCCCCCACACATGCATGAGAGGGGCTGTAGCCAACGCCACATTGCTGCACGAGCAATCTTCCTTGGCGATTTTGTTTTCTCTGGAAATGATCAACGTGATGGCACGCATTGGGTAAGAAAAGAAGAGCTGTGTAAGACCCTAATTCATGGCGCCTTTCTCCCAGATAACTTGTCCATATCAACCTGGGAAGCGCTTTCAGCAAAGTGACCTCTCGTGTAAACTGGCGTGGCATTTTACCTCATATATTCATCGCTGGCGAGAAGCGATAAAACAATCGATGTTTCGTTCATAAAATGACGCGCCCCTCTCCGAAGCCTCATCTCGTGGTGCATGATTTTATGCGAGCATAAATTGGCGCACTGCTGAATTCCTCGTTATTCTAACCCCACCGTTTGTGTCACTTACTGTCCAGCCTGTTGAAAAAGTCCTTGCTGAGCTTACAAGGGAATGCATGAGATTGATAGTGCAGAGCTTTCTGTGAGAAGGGAAATAAGAGTAGAACGCTAAGATACATTAATCATAGGAAATATATTAAATTTAGTTATTGGTGTTTCCCACATTCCGCAGTTTCAGCCAGAGGGATAATAGATTTTTTCATAAAGCGGCCCTAAAAGAGTTAGGATCAGCCGATGGACGGGTTGCAGGCGTAATACGAGGACGAGCGAAGTTGCAGTAGTTTGCACATGGAGCAACTCAATGCCCTCAAAACATTGAAAGACCCAACGCATCGTTGGGCGCGCCGTGGGCTTCTGCACTTGATCAGGGATCGCCTGCTGAGTCTCAGCCAAGCGGGAGCGGAGCCGAAACTCGGCTAAGCGATAAATCAGCAGGCAAAGAACCATGATGAAGCTCAGCGCCATGACGCGCTCCGGCTTTTTCACAAAGACGGAGGAAGCCAGAAAGAGCGGATCTTTCAAAAAGCGAAAGCCCCGCTCCACGCCGCCTTGGTCTGTGTAGGTCGTTACGAGTTGCTGGTCGGAGAGGGCAGCTGGGTCCAGGACGTTGGTGCCGACGATCCAGCACGCTTTGCGCAAGGCTTCCTGCTCGACCTGCTCCTGATTGACGGTGACTGTGGTTGCCACCTGCCACTGATGGCTCGTTGGGCTGGTGTCTTTGCGTGGACGCCCCTTGCCCGCATACTGCGGATGAGCCACCAGGTCACTGTGCACCTCCAGCCAAACGGGTTTGCCCTTCAGTTCCCGTTCCACAGCGGCTCGCGCGTCAGCTTCACAGGCAAAGCGCCGATTGGAGAGATGCCAGCACTTTTGCTCCCAGGTGGTCTGAGCTTTGCTCACCTGTCGCTGCACCGTCTGCTGGGCCCGTTGGAGAGAAGCTTGCGTGCGCACGACGACCCAGTGTTCGCTGCCCTGCGGCAGGGCCATGTCGCACGTGAACCAGTGCATGGTGCCATCTTCGGACTGCTGCCAGGTCTCGCTGCCTTCCTGCAGGAGCGTTTTCGCCTCGGTCAAGGTCTCCGAGACCCGGCTGACCCACTTCACTCCAGCCTGGTTCAGTTGCCTCATATTCGACTCACTGTAGATCCCGTTATCAGCCACATACACACTGGCTTCTCCATCCGCTTCGCGCAATTGCGCTTGAATGGCAGTGATCACTGCCAGCAAGCTCACCTTGTCACTGCTGTTGCCATTGAGCGGCTGCAGGAACAGCGGAACATCCCCATCATGGGTGGTTGCCAGAGCCAACATCCACTGCTTGAGATCGTCACGATGATCGCGCGAATACCCATAGGTGATGGCGATCACGGCTGGCTCTGCTGCTATCCCCTCCGCTCTGGCGTAGTCTCCACTCACCGAGAACGAGGTGGTATCGACATGCACCTGCTCGGCTTTGATCCCAAAGGTGCGGCGGGCTTGACTCGCAATCCCGGCAAACAGCTTGGTGAGATCGTGCGCGTACAACCAATCCAGCGTCCGCCCTAAACAATCATCGTTGAGCATCTCCGCCGTGATTCCCGCGCCCAGCAAATGCTCAACAGGCTTGTTGGCGAAGAACTGCGGTACCAAATACAACTGCCGATTGCTGAACCCTAACCCGTTGAGCACCATTGCCACCGTCGCCGTTCCCACACTCACCTGTTGGCGATTGCCGGGCTCTTGAGCATCCAGCCAGCTGGCCAGTCCGATCTCTTGGCACACTCCTGCTACGATCCCCAGATGATCCAGCCGTTCATTGATGTAGCTTTCCTCTAATAGCATCTCGAGCCTTCCTCTACAGTAGGCTCTACGCTAGCAAATTCTGCAAACCCTGTCAATCAAACTGCGGAATGTGGGGTGTTTAGACTAATTGAAGCCAAAAGGTAAGCCCCCTTGCGGAGGCATGCCTAAAAGAGTAATGTTCTGAAAAACAAAACCAAGGAGCATTACTCAGATGCACTTTAACACATTGGATCATCTGCGTCAGCAGATGTATGGCTGCTTTGAGCGCAGTCGGGATGCGCTGTTCACTTTGAGCGATGCGCTCCTCAGCGAGTCGCAAGCGCGCAGTCTGCCCGAATTGTCGCTGTCGGCCTTCTTCGAGCGGAGCTTTCCCAGCGTCTACGAAGCGCTGCAAGATGGGCGCATCAACGTGGAGCGCTTGCGCGAGGTCTTCGTGCAGGCCTTGCTTGAGAACCAACCGACAGACGAGCCGATCTGGTTGGGCATTGTGAGTCTCAGCATGCAACGTCTGGAGGCAGAAAGCAGCCGGGATCGTGGCATGATCTCTATGCCGAATATGCCCCATGCGACCAAACCAGTCAGCGTGGGCTGGCAGTTTTCGACACTGATGCTCTTGCCCGAGCAGCCCAGTAGTTGGGTCGGCATCTTGGAGCAACGGCGCATTGGGAGCGAGCAAACGGCGATCGAAGTGGGCATCGAGCAACTGCGCGCGGTGCTGCCCCAGGTGCGAGGGCGTCCGGTCATCAGGCTTTCGGATCGCTGGTACGCCACCGCCAGCTTTGTGCATGCCTGTCACGAACTGGGCTGCCAGGCGCTGATCCGGCTGAAGCGCAACCGCAAGTTGTATCGGGCTGCGCCCCCACGAAAGGAGAAGCAACGCGGCGCGCCCTGCAAACATGGCCCGCTCTTTCAGGGGACACGCCCCGAGACCTATGGACCTGCCGCTGCCGAATGGGAAGGGGTCGATGAGCACGGCAAGCGGGTGGTGGTCTCCTGTTGGAAACACCGGCATTTTCGGGAGGCGCCTGAGGTCGAAGTCAGTGTGATCCGCATGCAACGGGAAGCCGCCCGTGATAGCAAACGCGACCCACGCGAAAGTTGGTTCATCTGGACCGGCCAAGAGGACATCCCGTTGGAGCAGGTGCGCACCTGGTATCGCAAGCGGTTCTCGCAAGAGCATGGCTATCGCTTTCGGCACCGCAAGATTTGCTCTGGACCCAGGCACACCTGCGCACACCTGAACAAGTGGAACGCTGGAGTTGGATCGTGGCGTGTGCCTGCAATCAATTGCTGGTGGCCAAACATCTCGGCCAGGCTGTCCTGCGTCCGTGGGAAAGCACACAGCGCGCGGTCACGCCGCGACAAGTGCGTCGCGTGATGCCCAGCATTTTGGTGCAGCTTGGCACACCGGCCGAGCCGCCCAAACCGCGTGGTAAATCGCCCGGATGGCCCAAAGGCAGGGTAAGAACACCCGCACCACGCTTTCTGGTGGTGCGCAAACCCAAAGCGGTGCCCAAAACGCAGCGCAAACGGGCCTGATGGCATCGAAATCGATCTCATTGGTCATCCATTCCGACTTCTCAGAGGGAGTCGGCTAGGTCATCATTAGTCTAAACGTCAATAGTTAAAAGCATAAAATGATGTATAACAGTGATAAAACAATAAAAGGGGTTGATCTGGATCGCAAAGAAGAGGGTAGTGGCACCATATGAGGCCAGAGAGGCCACGGCGATGCTCAGTCTCTGGCTTTTTAGCAGGTCGTGTCTTGCAGGCCCATCTGCCTGCGAGCTTGCAGGTGGCATCGCCGCCACCGCCTCTGTGGGAAACGGACGCCGTCCCCAACCTCGCTTTCGCAACAAACGTTTGAGATTCTGTCCAGAAGCAGTCACCAGAGCTTCACAATTGACGCGCCAGAGCCGCCGCAAGCGAAAACGTCGCATCCCATGCCATTCTTTGGCCTCTCCGAAGAGCGGTTCGACCCACACTTTGCGCTTGTTCATGGCCTTCTGATAGGCGAAAGTCTGGTGATAGCCCTTCACACGTTCCACGTAAGCGGCGGAAAAAGAACGATGCAGCTGCCGACCGTGGTCACTTTCCGTACACTGCGCTTTGACTGGACAGGCATTGCAGGTGGCTGGGTCTGCACGATACTCCACTTTTTCCGCTTTCAGCTCTCTACGAAACGGACGCAGTGGGTGCCCCTGAGGGCAATGATAGAGATCATGAGCGGCATCATACGTAAATTGAGCGGGTCCATAATAGGGCGTCATATGCTCCCAATCTGGCAAGGGAACGTAAGCCCGAATGTGTGCCTCTTCGATGGCTTTGATAATCTCGATGGTTCCATACTTGGTATCGCCTGTGACCTGTTGAGGCCGTACTCTCCAGCGAAAGTACACATGCCAGAGTAAATCGAGCATAGGCTGATTGTCCATCACCTCCCCTGGCACGACCAGTACTGCCAGGATCATCCGACTTTTGCCCCCATCCACGACGTAGTGGGTATGGTAACCGAGATGAACTCCTCCCCCCTTGAGACGCATCGGTGTGGCGTCAGGGTCGGTGGTACTTATTCTCAGATCAGCAGTACGTTGGTATTGGCCTGACACTTCTCGCTGTTGCCGACCTTCCTGCTCGATCCAATCATGTCGAGCAGCATTGTGCGCTGCAAGTTCCTCTTGCAGCGCAGCGGTACTGACGGTAGGGAGAGTCGTGAGTGATGGAGAAGAGGTGTCTGCTGGCAGACATTCGGCAAGCGGGCCGTCGCTGATGTTACTTGCTTTCGCGTTCTCCTGCTTGGCTTCTTCTCCCGCAAAAAGTGCGGCGAGATGCTCCTGAATAGCCTCTCGTGCCTCGACGGCAAAACGGGGCGTGAGCGAATCCAGATCGGCATTGGCATTCACTTGAGTGGAGTCGAAGTACAGTTCCTTACCCCACACCAACTTGGCCTCCCGACACTGTTCGACGATGGCCTCGAAGAAGCGTCGAAACACCGAGAGACCATAGCGTAGGCGAATTTTGCTCAGCGTTGAATGATCAGGCAATGGCTCATCTAAATCATATCCCAGGTGCCATCGCACACTGAGCCGATCTGCTACTTGACGCATGAGCAAGCGTTCGGAGCGGATATCTTCAAAAAACATGACGAGTTGCAGTTTGAAAAACACCACCGGGTCAATAGACGGGCGTCCGGCAACTGCATAGCGCTCGCGAACCAGATCATGCACAAACGAGAGATCCAAGACTTTTTGTACATGGCGGTAAAAATGCTCCTGGGGAACCAATTCCTCCAAAGACACTGAGACTTTTGGGGCAAACGCCCGCTCTTTTAAACCCATCATTGTCGTTGTTCCTCCTGCTCCATTGCACGACACCCTTCCACCTTTGTCAACCTCATCTTTCCACTTTTCTTATATATATCTTCTTTCCATCATTTTTACTCGTATTTCTCCATTAAGGAAAGCATTACCCACTAAACTCATACATTCGTAAGCTCAGCAAGGACTTTTTCAACAGGCTGGACCGTTTTTTGAGGTATATTGAAGAGTAGCGAAATCGTTGGTTTCTTGCGAGAGGAAGAGGGTCTACGCGCGTCTCGCGCGCCTCACGTCACATCGAGAACACATCCACCTCCACCCGACCATCAAGCCCATGCTCATCGCAGAGTGTTTCTCCCTATTTTCGTCCTTCTGGAAGACCTCGTCTCGCAGACCCCTTTTATGGCTTTCTCGTATACGTCACATCCAGGTCCTGTTCCCAATGTGACCCATCATATGACAACTCCCACTGACAGGTAATGGTGTTTCCATCATCGCTGAATGTGCCAGTCATGCGTTGTGAGAATTCCGGCGCATCTCTCCACATCTTCCACACGCCGCCTTCTAGACTCATCTGCAAGATCCTGGAAACACCCCGCTCATCGGAAGCGAGCATGCAACACGTTCCAACCAAGTCATCATGGCCTATGACACTGAGACCGCTGGGAATGCCACCGGGTTGCCAATCAAAACGCCAGAGCAGCAGTGCCCCTTCCACCAGCCATTCGGCGGTGGTCGTTCAGCATGCTCATTCATGTTTCTACTCCTTGTGTATACAAGATGTGCTCAATAGTGCAAAACACGCTCTTAGCATAAACACCAGTGGCGGCACGCTTTAGAATCGAAATTTCGTCGCTCCATATGGCTCAGCCGTTCCCAGGGCATACACGGTCTGGGGTGTCACTTGGTACACATCCCAGGGTGGCGGCCCTGCGCTCGGCGCACTGTACTCGGCGGTGAGAGAGGCCGTACCCTCGATCACTGTCGCTGGCCATCCTTGGGCTCGATAGAGCTCTGCGATACGCTGGGCCCTGGCTGGATCGGTCAACTTCACAGCCTCGCCTTCCACGACGAGGTCGAAGTCGTGTGTGGCAACCGTGATGACACAGTTGGGGTTGTGTGCGATATCCTTCGATTTGCGGGTGCCTGCGCCAGAGGTGAAGTAAAAGGCGCCATCCACCCACATGGCTCCCAGCGGCATAACGTGTGGCCTGCCGTCTGGACGCACCGTTGCCAGCCAACAGGTATGCCGACCCGGCCCGCCCGATTCCGGGCTCTGGGAAAGATCCTTTTCGAAGCGCTCTCGCACCTTCGGCCAGGGGATCTGAGGCGCGCCGTAACCATCGAGATTCTGTTCAGCCTTTGGCTCCCTCTTTGTCGTTGCCATCATTACTCTCCTTTGGTTTCATGTGCAATATTGTAAACCAGGCTTCATTTCTGTTCTCCGGTGCGGGCTGCCCGCCTTCGCGCTCTCCCCGTCCCGGCCTGATCCCGCGAGAAACCCCTCATCGGCAACGCGCCCGCCAAGTGGTCATAAGCGCGAAGAGGAGTGAGCCCTGGGCGCCTGCTCAGAGCACTGACGCGCGAGATCCCTCTTAAAACTGCTCCCCATCTGTCTTCTCGCGTAGCTAGCCAGCTTGGAAAGAGACATCCCTTCTCAAAGTCTAGCACAAAGACGGACATTCTCAAAGAGCCATTTTTTGCTCGTCTTTATCATACCATTTTCCGCTTTTCCCCGCGTGCTGTGCGGAAAGCGCCTGGCCCTGCCTGTGGCAGCATAGGGGGGCAGCCGGGATCAAAGAATCACCACGCCAGGAGCGGGGGAGCGCCTCGATTTCAAGCAGATCAATGCAGGCGGGGATCGCGCACACCACTTCAGCCAGCATTGGAGAGGCGAGGGCGTCAGTCTGTCTGGCTGCCTTCCATGCACGTCCAAGAGCTTGCTCCCTTGTCTGAGAATCGGCCATTTAATGAGTCGCAATATCGTCGGTTTCTTGAGACTTCTTACTGAGGAGAGAAAGTTTAGACACTGACAGGGGTGTTCTTCTCCATTTCTCTGATCTCAAGAAGGCAGCGTGCTGAAAGAGAGGGTTCTGCTGCTTCTGCTCTTGTCCTTCGTCCGCTCAGATGAACCCATTGGAAAGTTGTGACGAACTAGCGGAACCAGCCACTGCCATCCAAATCGTGACCTGCTTCGATACGCGGCTGATACTGCTGTGCAAAGAGAAGCCCGACCAGTTCACGTCGACTGCGCACCCCGACTTTCTCGAAAATCGCCTTGAGGTGGTCCTGCACGGTATTGGACGAGATGTGAAACTCGGCGGACATCTCTGTCGTCGACAATCCGCGTGTCACGAGCTGCATGATCTCACTTTCCCGTTTGGAGAGATCGTACGCCTGCACGATCAGTGGTGCCACTTCCGCTGGTCGTGCCATCTCAAAGATCACGGCGATCTGCCCCTGGGCACCTGGCCCCGACAGCCGCGAGGCGTGCAGCACCAGCCAGTGACCGGAAGCCGTGCGCAGACGTGTCCTCGGCACTAGATCGGGCTGCATATCATAGCCCCGCTCAAGCGCTTGCAAACGGCCAGCCACTGCATAGACGGCATTCGGCAGCGCCCATTTGTGTGACCAGTCCGCCTCTCCTACCTCCGCGAGCCACCGCTCAGCAGCCGGGGTGATCGCCACCACCGACAGATCCTCGGCCAGCAGCAGCAGGCCCGGCTCGTCCAGGACCGTTAGTCCCGTCGTGCTCCCGAGCAGCAGGGCTTTGCGTAGCCCCTCGGCGAAGTGCGGCGTGAGCCGAGCGAGGTAGGCCGCCTCGGCGAGCGTAAAATGGGGGCTCGATTGGTCGCGATGCAGACACATGAAGCCCCAGCAGGCACCGCCGATGATGAGTACTGCGCGCAGTTCATCTCCGAGGGTGAGGGGAGCCAGGATCTCGCGATAGCGTGGGCTGCGCTCCAACTCGCCCTGGGTGGCCTGGACCAGGTTCATAACCGACGTGTTGCTTTTTGCCATCTGGGCGAAATTGTTCACATCGTTTTGCAGAAACTCATTCTCAAGGAACTGAGGTGTGGCACGCATCAGAATATCATCGACCACCAGGCCCGTGGGGAGCAGCGTCGCCGGATCAGCGGTGCCGAAAGCGGAGACATCGATGGGGATGACGGTGCGAAGCCGTTTCACGATCTCGATGCGCAGGGTGCGGGAGTCGAGTCCTGCATGACACAGCCTGATGATCTCCCGCCTGGTCTGTTCTGCTCTGGGCTTTTGCATGGGAATTTCCTGCCTGGTCTTGTACGTTGATCAGGTCTTCCTTTCACCACTCATTATACCCGCTGCACGTGCATAAAACCATCCCAGAAATCTGGGATTGTCTCTACAGTATGCGGACGGTATGCTTGCAGCAGAGAAGTAGTTCCATAGATCAGGAGCAAAGGAAAGGAGAACTTGCTATGGTAGGCGAAGAGAACAAGGCGTTGGTGCGCCTTTTTGACGAGGAGTTCTGGAACAAAGGGAACCTGGCAGCGGCGGACGAGCTGCTAGCTGCCAACGCGATGATCGTTCTCCCTGGGAGGGGGCAAGTCAGTCTCAATGATTTCAAAGCCTTTGCAGCCAGCTTGCGAGGCGCGTTTCCCGATTGGTTTGCCAGAACCGACGAACTGGTGGCCGAAGGGGCCAGGGTTGCCGAGCGGTGGATGGGTCGGGGCACTCACCAGGGTGAGTTTGAGGGGATCGCGCCGACCGGGAGACGGGTAACGGTGCCTGGCACCGTCTTCTACCGCCTGGCATCCGGCAAGATCACGGAGTTCCGCGGGCTCTTTGATGGGTTAGCCCTGATGCAACAGCTTGGTGCGATCCCGGACCATGGATAACTGGCACCAGAGAGTTGTGCTCGAGAGGAGCAACAAGCATGCTTCAGTACGCACTGCACCCTACCGTTCTGCAGGATCTCAAAGCCGATCTGCGTGGCGAACTGCTCTGCCCGAACGAGAGTGGCTATGACGCTGCCCGGAAGGTCTGGAACGGGATGATCGACAAATACCCGGCTTTGATCATCCGCTGCGTCGATGTAGTCGATGTGGTCACTACCGTCCAGTTTGCTCGTGACCATCACCTGAGCGTTTCTGTGCGCAGTGGAGGCCACAGCGTCAGTGGCAGTTCCGTCTGCGATGGCGGCATGGTCATCGATCTCTCGCGCATGAAAGGCATCTGGGTCGATCCAGCGAAGCAGACGGCCTGGGCGGGGGCAGGTCTCCGGCTTGGCGAGTTTGTGCAAGCCACGCAGGCCTATGGACTCGCCACGACCACCGGCACCGTGGGTGGGACTGGCCTGGCGGGCTTGACCCTCGGCGGCGGCCTGGGCTGGTTCATGGGCAAGTACGGCCTGACCATTGACAATCTGTTGTCGGTGGACCTCGTCACGGCCGATGGAAGGGTGCTCAGAGCCAGTGCCAGCGAGCACCCCGACCTGTTCTGGGGCGTGCGCGGTGGAGGGGGCAATTTCGGGATCGTCACGGCCTTCGAGTTCCAACTGCATCCGGTCGGCCAGGTATTGGCGGGCAAGGTCGTCTACCCGATGGAACGTGCGCGCGAGGTGCTGCACTTCTACCGCGAGTATACCAGCACGGCTCCCGATGAACTGACCGCCTACGCCTCCCTCGTGACCACGCCGGGTGGTCTTCCCGTGATTGCCATCAACCTCTGCTACTGCGGTCCCATCGAAGAAGGTGAATGCGCAGTTTCGCCGGTGCGCAAGTTTGGCGCGCCACTTGTCGATCTCATCCGTCCGAGGTCCTACCTCAAGCTGATCTCGCAGGCAGATGCGGGAGCACCGGTGGGACGACGCTACTACGAGAAAGCAAGCACGCTCTCAGACCTCAGCGACGAAGCCATCGAGGCGATGGTGGAGTACGGCACAGCCTGCACTTCACCATTCTCACAGATCCTGATCCAGCATGTCCATGGTAAAGCCTCCCGGGTCGGCCCCACCGAGACTGCCTTTGCGCTGCGTGGTGACTCTTATGTTATCTGCATCGTAGCTGCGTGGGACGGCGGCGAAGCAGATCGGCATATTGGATGGACGCGCGCATGCTGGAAGGCGCTAGAGCCGTTTACCAGCAGCGGAGTCTACATCAACTTCCTGGGCAACGAGGGAGAGGGACGGGTGCGAGCCGCATACGGGGGCAACTACGAGCGGCTGGTCACCCTCAAGAACCGATATGACCCAACCAACTTATTCGCGCTGAATCAGAATATCAAACCGACTCTCAAGGAGGGAGAACCATGTCTCAAATAGGTATAAACCCTCATGCCCTGCGGGGCTTAGGAGAAGCAGTGCATGACACACTGATCTGTCCAAGCGATGAGGATTATCACAACGCCCGTAAGGTCTGGAATGGGATGATCGACAGGCAGCCAACCCTCATCGTACGCTGTGCTGACGCTGCCGACGTGATCACGGCCATCCAATTTGCCCAGACAGAGCGCCTGCCCGTGTCCGTGCGTGGTGGAGGCCATAGCGTCGGCGGCCTTGCGGTCTGTGACCAGGGCATGGTGATCGATCTCTCCCATATGAAAGGGCTCGAGGTCGATCCAGTAACATCTACGGCACGAGCCGAAGCCGGCCTGACGCTGGGTGAGTTCATTCGAGGAACAGAGCCATTTGGGCTGGCGACGACGACCGGGATCGTCTCCACCACCGGGCTTTCTGGCCTGACCCTCGGCGGGGGGATTGGCTGGCTGATGGGGAGATACGGTCTCACCATCGATAACCTGCGCTCGGTGGATGTCGTGACCGCCGAGGGGAAGCGGCTCACGGCCAGCGCGACCCAGGAGGCCGACCTGTTCTGGGCTGTACGTGGTGGCGGAGGCAACTTCGGCATCGCCACCTCCTTCGAGTTCCAACTCCATCCGGTCGGCCCTGTGCTCGCAGGGATGGTCCTGCACCCGTTGAACCGCGCACGCGAGGTCCTGCGCTTCTACCGGGAGTATACCAGCGCTGCTTCCGACGACCTAACCGCCTACGCCGCCCTGGTGACCACACCCGATGGCCATCCCGCGATCGCCATCGCCCTGTGTTACTGTGGTTCCCTGGCGGAAGGCGAGCGGGTGGTCGAGCCAGTCAGGGCGTTTGGTCCCCCACTCGTCGACCTGATTCGTCCAATGAGCTACCTCGATGCCATCTCGATGCTTGACGAAGCCTCCCCTGCCGGGCATCACTACTATTTCAAAACGAGTACGGTAAAGGAACTGAGCGATGAAGCGATCAGCACGATTGCCGAGTATGGCGTTGCTCGCACCTCGCCCTGGACGGGGGTCTTAATCGAGCATCTCCACGGCAAGGCCTCCCGCGTAGACCCTACAGAGACGGCTTTTGCCCAGCGAGGGGAGTCCTACATTGTCGGCATCTTCGCCAGTTGGATAGAGGGTGAGGCCAGTACACACATTGAATGGGCTCACTCCTTCTGGAAGGCCATGCAGCCATTGGCGACGGGGGCCTATGTCAACTACCTGGGGGAGGAAGGGGAAGAGCGGGTGCGGTTCGCCTATGCAGGCAATTATCAGCGGTTGAGAACGCTCAAGCAGAGATATGATCCGGCGAATGTCTTTCACCACAACCAGAATATCAAGCCTGCTCAGTAGCCGCGCCGATGGGGAAGGCTTCTTCCCTTCTGGAAAGGGATGCCGCTGCAAACCCTCTCTCCTGTTAAAAAGGAAAGAGAACTCCCCTGTTTCTAGAAGGCAAGGAAGGAGCGAGTTGTGTCGACGGTATCTCTGCTGGTATCATTCCCTCTGCATGCAAAGGAGATGGCCGGGTTTCAATCTTGATCTCGTTTGAGAGGACTAGTAGTCCTCTCAAACGAGATCAAGGGCACAGCAACCTCGATCCAAATACTGATAGCGAGTATTCACCATCCTCCTCCCCTCTTCTCATTAACGGCTGTTTGTTGCGACAGCGAGACGCCAATCAGCACCGGGCTCTGGCGTCTCATTTCGTCTTCATGATAATCTGATGTGTTTGTGCCAAAACTTATCTCAAAATCAAAATCTCATTTTCCTCGACACAAGATGAGTAAGTGAGACAGAAGGTAGAGCTTATTTGAGGCCATCGGTCATTCTCACTGCCAGGATTTGTAAACCATCCGTGGCGAGGTTTGGTACGGGGACCCGTGCAGTAGATGCTCGACCTCGCCGTCGCTTGGACCGGCTTCGAAGTAGGCGACCTCGAGCGCATCCGTGCGAACGGATCGCAGGGGTTCGAGCCGTGGCAAAGCTCCGCTCACCACGGCACCTGGGTTCTCGCTTCTCATCGGCCCTTCCTCGTCTCTTTCCATGGATAGTCGAGCCATGCCCGGTCACGAATCAAGGCAATGTCGAGTTCGAATTATGAAATCCTCAACAGTTGGATGCACCTCGCCGGGTTACGTCTCAATGGTGAGTAGTCGGCGTTCTCATAGCGGCCTCAGCCAACGTGCCGCGCCAGGAACCCTCAACCTGAAGAAGCGACAAAGCCTCGAACCAATGCGGCGATCTCATCTGCAGCTGTGTCCAATGCGAAATGACCGGCGTCGAGAATGTGAACTTGAGCGTTGGGCACGTCCCGGCGATAGGCTTGCGGCTCCGAGAGCTCGAACGAGAGGTCATACTTCCCCCAGATCACCAGCAGGCGTGGCTGCTGCTCGCGCATCCAGGCTTGCCATTGCGGGTAGGCGTCCACATTGGTTCGGTAGTCGTAGAACAGGTCGCTTTGAATGTCGGCCTGGCCGGGCTGGGTGAGAAAGGCACATTCATCGGTCCACAGATCCGGGTCATAGCGTTCCACGTTGGGATCGTTGCCGACATGGCGCGTCCGCGTTGTGGGCAGCGACAGGAGATTGGTGCGAAGCGTGCTTTCGTTGACCGCGCGATCGGCCCAAAAGGCCCGCCGCGGCTGCCAATTCGCCCCCAGGCCTTCGTTGTGTGCCACCGCGTCCTGCACGATGAGAGCCTCGATCCGCTCCGGGTGGGCCAAGGCCATGCGAAAACCTACGGGGCCGCCGTAATCCTGCATGTACAGCGTGTAGCGCGAGAGCCCGAGCGCTTCGGTGAAGCGCTTCATGATCTGGGCGTAGTGATCGAACGTATACGCGAATGTTTTCGGGTCCGGCCAGTCGCTGTGTCCGAAGCCCGGGTAATCGGGCGCGACAAGGTGAGAGCGATCGGAAAGCCGGGCGAAGAGCGGCTCGAACATCCGCGATGAAGAGGGAAGTCCGTGCAGTAGGAGAAGCGCCGGCGCGTCTTTGGGACCAGCCTCTCGGTAAAAGATGGAGAGCCCATCTATCTGTATCGTGCGATAAAAAGTCGGGTGTTCCATGGAACGTTCCTTTCTTACCCCGCCACCTCGAAAATGATTT
>VBHI01000400.1 GCA_005881495.1 Chloroflexota bacterium | reverse complement strand
GAGCCAGAGTTCGTAGTAGTCCGGCGCAGGGTCGGAATTGCAGTCAGCCGAGTTGACCTCCGCCATCAGCCGGTGACGAAACTCATCCCAGGGAAAGGCCCCCTCACCGTGAAGGGCAATGGCCATAGCGAATACACGGCCTTCCCAAGGCTCGGAGAAGATCAACTCTCCATTCTTACGTGGAAGTGCGGTCGCCCCTTGCATGTTGGCAATTTCGCGATCGATGTCCATCGCTTCATCCTCCCTTCGATCTACACATGTGCAGCCGGCATCTTTGCCTTCGCGACCCCTATCATGGAGTCGCGGGTGACCAACTTCACCAGCTCTTCTTCAGTCATGCCCTCAGTTCCTGCTGGGCGCTCCGGAAGGACCATGTAGCGAATCTCGGCACTGCTGTCCCAGACCTTGATCTCGGTCACCTCGTCGAGCTTCAAGCCGAACTCCTGCAACACCTTCCTCGGCTCGATCACCACCCGCGACCGGTAGGGTGGGGACTTGTACCAGACAGGCGGCAGCCCGAGTACCGGCCACGGATAGCAGGAACAGAGGGTACAGACGATGACGTTGTGGATGGTCGGCGTATTCTCGAGCACCACCATGTGCTCGCCCTGCCTTCCGCCAAAGCCGAGTTCGGCAATGGCCGGGGTGGCGTCCGTAAGGAGGCGTTTCTTGTATTCGGAGTCTACCCAGGCGCGAGCGACGACCCTGGCACCGTTTAGTGGTCCGATATCCCTCTCGTAGACTGCTATCACTTTGTCTACCGCATCGGGCGTGAGCAGCCCCTTCTCGAGCAGGATAGACTCCAGCGCCCGGGTGCGTGCTTCCACATCAGAGAGTGGAGCTGGATGATGACCGTGTTCACTGCTCATTGGCTCTTGATCTCCTCTTGCTCATAACGAACTGGCTGATGCCCCTCACGATGCTGGCTCCAGGTAGCTCTCCCAGAGGTCCAGGTAAATGGAGTCGCGGACGGCGACCTGTTCTCCCCAGACCTCACGTGCATCGAATCTGACCGTGTAGACGGACTCCGGGTTCTTGCCCCGACCATGCGCGTTCGTGTCCGGGAGAATGAAGACGCCATGGTCTTTCTCGATTACCCCCCGCTTGCCACGGATGTACCTGGGCAAGCGAGTGTGGCCGCCTGGGTGGATGTTACGTACGACTATCTTGTCGCCAGGCTTGAATCGAGGAGCTGTGGCGATTTCTCGCCTGGTTGAACCTCCTTGGCGCACCATCTTCTCTAGTCGCCCGGCCAGTTGGCTTGGGCCGTTGGAGGGAGGGAAGTTCGTTATGGCCTCAGGGTGTTCCTTCACTTGCTTGACCCTGGCCTCGAGTTCTTCCCTGCTGATGATCCCCTTCTCGCTCAGAAGGGTCTCTATCGCAGTGAGCCAGTGTTCATAGTAACTAGACTCCAGGTAATGGATCCAATTCATGCGCTCGATCGCGTGGCGAAACTCGGCGCCACTATAGAGGCCCTGGCCCGAGGCGGCGATCTGCATCGCGAACACCTTCTTCTCCCACCGCTCGTGGAAGACGGGCTCGTCGTTCTCTGGCGCTATGGGACCCGCCCCTTGCATTCCGCCCATATCGTGTATGCCGTTCATCCAGCCCCTCCTATGCGTTCGTGCTTGTTCAACCTCCGCGTCCACTAATAGATATCTGCCTTCCTACTGTATCCTGGCCGGGAAGGCATTGTCAAGCGAGATGAACAACTTTATCTATTCTTCTCCCTGTTTTCAGCTGAATACTAATTGTAGATCGTTGTTGGTCTCCAGAGCGAAGAAGGAAAGTGGCTAAAAAGAGACGGTTATTGTGCTTCCTTCGGCCTGGCAAGCTGTCTCGCATAGGATTAGTGGTGAGTGATGGGTGCGCGTTCGATTTTTGCAGAGACCTGTAGCCAGGCGACGGTGACGGCCAGTCTCGTAGGAGCCGATTTATCGCGCCCACCGCCGATTATGGTCATTAACAAAATAAGCGGGACATCTGTAGGGGCCGATTTATCGCGCCCACCGCCGATTTATCGGCCTTCGGTGGATGTTTCGATATCCGGATTATTTTGTTAATAGTCATTATCGGCCCTCGGTGGCTATCCAGATGAAAGAGTGAAAAAGCATGATCGCGACCCACAGAGGGCAGAGCGGATAACGTCCGCATGAGCCTCCCCCCACCCGTGGGCGCTTCGTGCAAAAATCATACGCGCACCCGTGAGTGATTTTTCCGTGTGCAAAAAGCGTCAGCATATAGTACAATGTACACTAATTAAAACTACCAGCATTGAGTGAGGTATGTACCATGCATCGTCGAGCCCCAGACTTCCACCCGGGATTGTTGACCGACATGTACCATCCCGATTCCGCATATGTAAGTTGGTGCACTGGTCAAAACGGCCTGACCACCTTTGATCTTTACTCCAGGTCAGCACCTTTCGGCGGGGCATACATGCTCGTCGCCGGACTAGAGGCCGCTATGGGATTCGTCCAGTCCTTTCGCTATACTCCCGATGAAATAAAATTCCTCACGCACATCCGTGACTACGACTATGGCTTTCTTGATGAACTCTCCACACTCCGTTTCAGCGGCGAGGTCTCTGCCTTACCAGAAGGATCCATCGCCTTTCCCAATGAACCCATCATGCGCGTCACAGCCCCATTTCGTGAAGCCATACTCATGGAATCCGGCCTGTTACAAGCCATTAATCTCTCAACGCTAATTGCGACCAAAGCTTCACGTGTCGTCTACGCCGCCGAAAAAGGCCACCCAAGGCGCGTTGCCGAGTTTGCCTTCAGGCGCGCTCAAGAGCCGCTAACGGTCGCGCGTGCCTCCTATATCGGTGGATGCGCCAGCACTTCGCTGCTCAGTGCCGCATACGAATATCGCTTACCCGCGACAGGTACCGTGCCACACGCTCTTATTGAAATCTTTCCCACTGAACAAGAAGCTTTCGATGCCATTGCCAGTGCCTTTAACCGCTATACATTGCTGCTCGACACCTACGATCCGCGCAGCGCTATCCTTACAGCTATCGAGGTTGCCCTGCGCTATCAGGAAACTATTGGGCATACACTTGCAGCCGTGCGCCTGGATAGCGGCGATATTGTTGGCGACAGTATCTACATTCGCGAGCAGCTCGATAAAGCCGACCTGAAAAATGTACGCATCCTTGCCAGCGGCGACCTGGACGAATGGAAGATCACTGAACTCCTGGAAGCAGGAGCAGCCATCGATTCGTTTGGCGTAGGTACTGCCCTCGGCTACGGAGCCGGTTCAGCAGAGCATGGCATAGCAGGCGGAGCGCTCGGGGCCGTCTACAAAGAGGTCTGGTATGTCGATGAGACCGGGACAGAATTTCCAAAAGTAAAAATTGCTGGTGTTAAAAGCACCTGGCCCGGCAAAAAAGAAATCTATCGCCACCAACAATGGAAAGAAGACATTCTCCAGCTCGCACATGAACCGCGTCCAGAAAACTATCATCGCCTCCTACGCCCGGTCATGCGCAATGGTGAAATGATTCCCGGCAGCCTCCCCCCGCTCTCCGAAATCCGCGAACTGGCCCAACAAAACCTGGCGCAACTGCCGGATCAGTACCGCGCCCTCTCAGTTGAACAACCCTATCCCGTTCGCTTCAGCGAAGGCCTACAAGCCCTCCGCAAACAAGCCGCCCAGGACGTCGGCCAAACAATCCCAGGCTAACACTACTGCCCAGGCCCCTTCGTCCATAGTAGGGACGACCCTTGGGTCGTCCAATAGGCATCAACCGAAGCTGCCTCACCATGTCACCCTGAGCCGCAGCGAAGGGTCTGTCTGCTTGGGCCTCGAGATGCTCCGTTGC
>VBHI01000069.1 GCA_005881495.1 Chloroflexota bacterium | reverse complement strand
GCATAGGCCCGATTCCGGCGACATTTCTGTGGTGGGTTGCACTCGCGCTCGCCTTCTATGCACTGCTGCAGCGGAATCGGATCGGCAACCATATCTTCGCGGCAGGCGGCAACAAACAGGCGGCAATAGCAACCGGGGTGCGGGTGGACAGGACGAAGCTGCTTGCCTTCGCTCTAGCCGGGGCCACCGCCGCCTTGGGCGGCATTCTAGCGGCATCCTACATCGGGAACATCGCGCCCACTACTGGCGAAGCCCTGGCATTGGAGGCCATCGCCGCCTGCGTCATTGGCGGACTGGCCCTTACCGGGGGCCGTGGCACGATCCTGGGCATCGTCCTGGGTTCCGCGCTTATCTACTGGATTCGAGACGTCCTGCTGTTGGTGGGAGCACCAGGCTTCTATATCACGGCACCCATTGGCATACTCATCATTGGTGCCGCGGCAATTTACGAAATACTGCGAGCCCGTCGAGCTTGATCTACCAACGAAAGGAGAAAGTACATGAGCATGGATAGAATGGAAACAACACCAGCCGAACAGCCGGTGCAAAGTGGGGATGCAGCCACACCGCTGCTGGAGCTCCGCGATGTCAACAAGCAATACGGTCTGAACAGGGTGCTCAATAACGTGTGCTTCCACGTAGGGAAAGCGGAGATCCTGGCACTCCTGGGCGACAACGGAGCCGGGAAGTCGACTACGGTCAAGACGATTTCGGGCGTCGTGCAGCCGGACTCAGGCACACTTCTCTGGGATGGCAAACCTGTTGAGCTCAAGGCTCACACGGATGCCGCAGAACTGGGCATTGAGACGATCTACCAGGACTCGGCACTCGTCGACTCCATGACGATCGCGCGCAACATCTTCATGGGACGAGAATTGGTAGGCTCCCTTGGTTTCATGCGTCTTGGAGAGATGCGCGACATTGCTGCCCATGTCTTGAAGACGATTGTAGCAATCGAAGGCATCGACAGTCCTGACAAGCTGGTGGGCAGTCTTTCCGGCGGTCAGAAGCAGGCGGTAGCCATCGCTCGTGCGGTGCATTTCAAGCGCACGCTCCTGGTCCTTGACGAGCCGACCAGCGCGCTAGCGGTGCGGGCTACCGAGGCCCTCTTCGAGTACCTGCGGTCGCTACGTACACAGGGCCTGTCGAGTGTGCTGGTCACACATAACCTGTATGACGCCTACCGCATCTGTGATCGCTTTGTCGTGATGGCGCGCGGACTGGTCATCTTCCAGGCGACGCAAAAGGAGACCTCAGTCGAGGAACTGACCGAGCACGTCAGCCGAGGCTAGACCTGCTGTAGGGGCCGATTTATCGCGCCCACCGCCGATTTATCGGCCCCTACACCTTTCGAGGATGATGGTATGCCTGAAACAACGAATCAATCACGACGAAAAGTACGACTCGGCGTAGTCGGAGGTGGGCCGGGGTCGAATATCGGTGAGACCCATCGTTATGCTGCCCGGCTTGACGACCGCTATGCGCTGGTGACCGGCGTTTTTGCTTCGGATGCCCAGCGCAGCCGCGACTTCGCTGCTACCCTCGACATTGCGCCCGACCGTCGCTACGGCTCGTGGCAGGAGATGGCCGAGCAAGAGGCCCAGCGGGAAGCTGGTCTTGAGGTGGTCAGCATTATGACCCCCAACAACAGCCATTACGCTATTGCCAAAGCCTTTCTGGAACAGGGCATTGATGTCATCTGTGACAAGCCCTTAACCATCGATGTAGAGCAGGCTCTAGAGTTGATGCGCCTGGTACGTCAGACTGGCCTGGTTTTCGGTGTGGCCTATTGCTATAGTGGCTATCCGATGGTGCGCCAGGCCCGCGAAATGATTCGCAGCGGGGAGTTGGGCGAAATCAGGCTGGTGCAGGTCGAGCACGCCTCCGGCTGGGCTTCCACCCTGCTGGAAGCGAAAGGACATAAGCAAGCCATCTGGCGCACCACTCCCAGCATTGCCGGGAAATCCAGCGTGGTCGGTGACCTGGGCACGCACGCCCATCACCTGGCTCGCTTTATCACTGGCCTGGAAATCACCGAAGTGTCCGCCGAGTTATCCAGTATAGTGCCGGGCCGCCAGGTTGATGACAACGCCCACATCCTGCTACGCTTCAATAACGGGGCAAAAGGGATGATGTGGGCCAGTATGGTCGCGACAGGGCATATGCAGGGACTGCGCATTCGGGTGTATGGTGAGAAAGGTAGCCTGGAGTGGGTACAGGAGCAGCCCAATGAGCTTGTACTGCACCCCCTCGATGGCCACCACCAAACTCTCTCGCGTGGGTTCGCTTGGTTGTCCCCGGCGGCACAGCGGGCCTCGCGCCTGTGGCCCGGTCACCCAGAGGGCTATCTAGAGGCCTTCGCCAATCTTTATTCTGATTTTGCCGATGCCATTCTCGCCCGTCGCGATGGGGCTGAAGCCGACCCACTGGCCTACCTGTTTCCCACAGTTGAGGATGGTGTGTTGGGGGTGAAGTTTGTCGACGCCGCCGTTGCGTCCCATCAGCAGGATGGTCGCTGGGTTGATGCGACCATCGACGTTCGGTAGCTGCTGTTGGGTCATCAGTCCGCTTTGAATATGTGCTAGGAGGTGAACACTATGACGAGATTTGCTCTATTTGGCGCCGGTTTTATTGGCAAAGTCCATGCCAACAATATCGCCGCTCATCCCCGCGCCGAACTACGGTATGTGTATGATGTCAATACTGAAGCAGCAGAACAAGTAGCGTCCCGTCTCGGCGCACACGTTGCTTCGAGCCAGGAGGAAATCTGGGCGGCGGATGATGTGGATGCCGTGCTCATCGCTTCATCCACCAACACCCACGCCGATTTGTTGAGCAGGGCCATCCAGGCTCGCAAACCGGCCTATTGTGAAAAGCCGATTGATTTGAACATGGAGCGGGTTAAAGCTGTGGTACAGGAAGCGTATCACTCGAATGTCCCGATCATGATCGGCTTCAGTCGTCGTTTTGACTCCAATCACCTGGGCGTCCGCGAAGCCATCCAGGATGGCACGATCGGCAAGGTGGAGATGATGCATCTCACCTCGCGTGCCCAGGAGCCGCCGCCCATCAGCTACGTCAAAGTGTCGGGGGGACAATTGCGCGACCAGACCATCCATTTTTTTGATCTGGCCTGCTGGCTTGCCGGTGAAGCTCCGGTCGAGGTGTATGCCACAGGCGCAGCTTTGATTGACCCGGCCATTGGTGAGGCGGGGGACGTCGACACTTCCATGGTCATCCTGAAAATGGCAAGCGGAGCGCTCTGTCACATTGACAGCAGCCGCCGCACCGCATATGGCTACGATGAGCGCATCGAGGCCTTTGGCTCCAAAGGGATGGTGCAATCTATGCGCAAACCGACGCGCGAGGTGGCTCTGTACACCGGCACAAAGGTGATCTCTGATGGGCTGCACCCTGGTTGGTTTGAGCGGTTCGAACCCAGCTTTGCCCTGGCGTTTGATGCCTTCATCTCCGCGCTTGAGGGCAAGGCAACTCCTTACCCATCGCTGATGGATGGCTTACGCGCGCAGATTATTGCGGAAGCGGCAGTCGAATCTTTGCACAAGAATCAACCCGTAATGATTACCTACTGGCAGCCTGAGTAATCCTGGTTTTTCACGACAGTGGAGGTAGCACAATGACATCTACAATCGGTATCGGAGTGATTGGCATGGGCTGGATGGGCGAAGTTCACAGCCGCTCGTATCGCGCTATTCCCGATCGTTTTCATGAGAGCGGGATTTCCCCCCGGCTTGTTGTCTGCGCCGATGCGGTAGAGGCGCGGGCACAGGCAGCCCGGCAGCGCTTTGGCTTCGAGCGCTACAGAACTGACTGGCGTGCGGTCATCGCCGATCCAGAGGTTGAGGTCGTCAACGTAGCTGCCCCCAACGGCATGCACCTGGAAATCATCCGGGAGGCAGCAAGGGCCGGGAAACACATCTTGTGTGAGAAACCGGTCGGCAAGGACCCGCAGGAAACTATCCAGAGCGTCGCTGCAGCCCGTGAAGCCGGGGTACTCACCTTCGTCGGCTACAACTATCGCTGGGCGCCGCTCGTCCAGTATGCCCGACAGCTCATCGCCGAGGGGAAACTGGGACAAGTGACCCATTATCACGGTCGCTTTCTCAATGGTTATGCGGGCGACCCCAATGGCTTCCTCTCCTGGCGCTTTGAGCAGGAGCAGGGCCTGGGTACCCTGGGCGACTTGCTGTCGCACGTGATTGATATGGCCCACATGCTGGCTGGCCCCATCACGCGCGTCACCAGCGACAAAGCAATCTTTATCCGTCAACGCCCCATTCCTCAACCAGGTAGCGGCACCCATTACGATGTCGGCAGCAGCAATGGCCCAATGGGAGATGTGACTAATGAGGATTACGTGAGTACACTGGTGCATTTTGAAAACGGTACACGCGGTATGTTGGAAGCGTGCCGGGTCATCAATGGGGCCAAATGCGATATGTCCTTTGAGATTCACGGCACCAAAGGCGCCATCAAGTGGAACATGGAGCGCATGAATGAACTCCAACTCCAATGGCGTAACGACGAGAATCCAGCGGAGGACGGCTACACCACGCTCTTGAGTGGACCGGCGCATCCGTACCACCGTCACTTCAATCCGGCCTGGGGACTCAATTTGGGCTATGATGACCTGAAGGTAATCGAAGCCTACAATTTCTTGCACTCCATCGCCATTGGTCAACAGGGAGAGCCAGGCTTTGCTGAGGCACTCGCCGTAGCCAATGTTCAGCAGGCGATCATGCGCTCCTGGGAAAGCGAACGTTGGGAGGATGTGGAACAGTAGAAAGGTCGCACCATAAGCAACGTGGCGAATGCGCCTTGCCTGTGGGGTGTTTTTTGAGCATGTTGAAGCTGTGCTGCGCGGCGGCCAGTAGCGCATGGCCGAGGTGTAGTAATATGGTATAGTGCAGAAGTGTCGTGGCGTGCGGGCTGAAGGAGATCAGTACGGGCGTCAAACTTGTTACTAAAGAACGATGAAGGAAGGAGACCATCGTGATTAGAGTTGCCAATGCGCCCTGTTCGTGGGGTGTCATCGAGAATGTGGGCGGCGAGCGCGAGGGATATGCCTGGGTGCTCGATGAAATGCATGAGACTGGCTATCAGGGCACCGAGCTGGGGGATTGGGGGTTCATGCCCACCGATCCCGATATGCTGCGGCAGGAACTGAAGGCACGTGACCTCAACCTGTTGGCGTCCTGGGTCAGCGTCTATTTGCACGATCCGAGCCGCCTGGCCGAAAGCGAAGCGGCAGCGGTTCGCACCGCCCGGCTGCTCGCACAAGTAGGTGGGCCAAACGCCTTGATCGTGCTCGGCAATGACCCGTATACCGATCCCATGCGTACCAAATACGCCGGGCGTATCAAACCGGAACAGGGTATGAGTGACACGCAGTGGCAGAGCTTTGCAGCAGGAGCAAATCAGATCGCCCACGCCGTACAACGCGAGACCGGCTTACGAACGGTGTTTCATCACCACATTGGCACCTGGGTGGAAACGCCGGAGGAAACGGCCAGATTCCTGAGTCTGACCGATCCGGACCTGGTAGGCTTGTGCTTTGATACCGGGCACTATCGTTTTGGCGGCGGTGATCCCGTCGAAGGGCTGCGCCGACACTCCGACCGCGTGTGGCATGTCCACTTCAAAGATCACGATCCGCGGGTCGCCGAACAATCTCATCGCAATGAGTGGGATGCCATCCAGTCCGTCGAACACGGCGTGTTCTGTGAACTGGGCCACGGGGATGTCGACTTCCCAGCGGTCATACAGGGACTGAAAGACATTGAGTACGATGGCTGGATTGTCGTAGAGCAGGATGTGTTGCCCGGTATGGGCACACCGAAAGAAAGTGCGCAGCGGAACCGCGACTACATTCGTTCGATCGGCTTATAGATTACTGTGGAAAAGGCAGATGGACCATATCAAACAATCGATCTCGTGGTGGTGTTTTGCTCAGGGAGACATGACGATAGAGAGCATGGTGCGTATCGCGGCGGATATTGGCTATGAGGCTATCGAACTGGTAGAACAGGAGCATTGGCAAGTCATCAAAGATCATGGCCTGGCGATCGCCTCTCTGAAAGGGCAGTCGTCAATTGAAGAGGGGTTTAATCGACGAGAATACCATGATCGCCTTGAACGAGAGGTGCGTGCCAATATAGCATTAGCCGCGCAATGGGGCATCCCCAACGTCATTGTCTTTAGTGGGAATCGCGATGGCCTGGATGATAAGACAGGAGCAGAGATCACAGCGCTAGGCTTGAAACGCCTGGCGAGATTCGCCCAGGACGAGGGCGTGACCTTGATACTTGAACTGCTCAATAGCAAAGTAGATCACCCAGACTATCAAGCCGACAAGACCGCCTGGGGCGTAGAGGTCTGCCAGATGGTTGATTCACCGGCGGTGAGGCTGCTCTACGATATCTACCATATGCAGGTCATGGAAGGCGATATCATACGAACCATCCGCGAACAACATACCTATTTCGGCCACTATCACACGGCGGGAAATCCTGGTCGTCAGGAACTCGACGAGCGACAGGAATTGCAGTATAAGCCAATTATACAGGCTATTGCGGCGACCGGCTATAAAGGATATCTCGGACAGGAGTTCATCCCGAGTGGGAATCCAGAAGTTGCTCTCAGGCAAGCCTTCGATATCTGCAATATTCGTACGCCATGAAAGTGCGCCGCGAAACCACGGCTATACGCGTTCGATTGGGTTCTAGATTGTTATTCAGAAAGGAAGGTACTGATGGCTGACATATCAATTGGTGTGATTGGCGCAGGTGGCATGGGTACGCGCCATGTGCTGAACTTGCAGCACTACGTGAAGGGCGCGCGCGTGGCAGCAATCTACGACCTTGACCAGGAGCGTGCGAGACAGGTGGCCGCGGAATGCGGTTCTGCCACTGCCTTCTCAGACCCGATGCAGCTGATTCAGGATGCTGGCGTGGATGCCGTGGTGATTGCGTCTCCTGATCCCACTCATGCAGCGTTTGTGCATGAGTGTTTGCTGCACCACAAGCCCGTGCTCTGCGAGAAACCTCTGGCAACCAAAGCCGACGAGGCACTGAAGATTATCGAGGCGGAACAAGCTATGGGACGTCGCTTCATCTCCGTCGGCTTTATGCGCCGCTTTGATCCCCAGCATGTGGCTGTCCGTCAGGTGGTCGCAGCGGGGGAAATTGGCCGTCCGATTCTGTTCAAGGGTGTGCATCGGAACCCGATGATTCCACCCCATCTTCCCGGCGAGGCCGTTGTCACGAACTCGGCCATTCATGATATTGATTCGACCCGCTGGCTCCTGGGGCAGGAGGTTACAGAGGTGTATGTGCGAGGAGTGAGAACGCACACATCGTTCAGCGAGGAGACACGGGATATGCTGCTCCTACAGATGGCGTTGAGCGGCGAGTGTTTAGCCACGGCGGAGGTATCTGTCGCGGTTGAGTACGGTTATGAAGTGTCAGCCGAAATCATCGGTGAACGGGGGACCGCTCTGACCATGCAGCCCGGTCTTGCGTTGGTGCGGTCTCAAGGAGCAAGCTCCGAGGCCGTTTCCAAGAATCACCTTGCACGCTTCCAGGAAGCCTATATTCCAGAGTTGACGGAGTGGGTGCATTCGGTCCAGAGCGGACAAGCGTTTACCGGAGCGACCGCCTGGGATGGTTATATGTCGCTGCTGGTCAGCGATGCTTGTATTCAATCCTTACATAGTGGCACACCCGTATTGGTGCCAACGCCGGCGAGACCGGGCTTCTATCAGGAGCGAGAGTTGCAAGGAGGAGCACATGTCAACTGAAAAGCGCGTCAACATCGGAATGATTGGCGCGGGCTGGTGGGCGAATACGATGCATATGCCGGCGTTAGCGGCCTGCGAACAGGCGAATGTCGTGGCTGTCTGTGACCTGCTTCCAGAGCGAGCAGAGGCTCTCGCCAAGAAGTATTCCATTCCCCATACGTTCACCGATTACAAGGAATTGCTCGCGAGCGGTTTGTGCGAAGCGGTTGTCGTGGCTATAACCAATAACGCGCATTACCCCGTCACCATGGACGTGCTCAATCGTGGGCTGCATGCCATTTGCGAAAAACCACTCGCCCTCAACTACGCCCAGGCGTCCGAAATGGCCGCCACCGCCCAGAAAAAAGGCGTGATTACGTGTGTGCCTTTCACCTACCGCTACATGCCATCAGCGCGCTATCTCAAACAGCTCATCGATGAGGGCTATCTGGGGCAACCCTATCACCTACAAATGCGCTACTACGCCGGATTCGCCCGCGATCCGGGGACGTATTTATGGCGTTTTGATCGGAAGATCGCTGGTTCGGGGGCCCTGGCCGACATCGGGTCACACTTCCTGCACGTGGCCGAATGGTTCTATGGCGAAATCGAGGCCGTGAGTGCTCAACTGAGCGCACTGGTGAAACGCCCGCCCAATCCTCAGGGCCAAACGTACGAACAGGCCGACGACACGGCTATGGTGATGTTGCGCTTCAAAAATGGGGCGCAGGGGCTGGTCCATGCCTCGGCCATCGCCTACGAAAAGACCTACGAGGATAAGGGTTATGGCTTCGATCAGGTCCATGAATGGGATTTCCACGGCTCGGATGGCACACTGCGCCAGGTCATCGACTGGGATTTCAGGCAGCAAATTACGGGAGACCGGCCAGGAGACGGGCCGGAGCGTCAACTGACCGTCCCTGATCGCTTTTGGGGCGATGCCCGCCGTGAGCGCGTGATCGAAACCTGGGAGGACGTGTTTCGCAAACAGGGGTTTATGGTCGGTGAGTTCGTGCGTTCGGTGGCAAACGGACAACCGATGGTGCCAAACTTTAGCGATGGCGCACGAGTGCAACAACTGCTGGATGCCGCCATCGAAAGTGCTGAGACGGGCTGCTGGGTCAAAACGGAACCGAGAGCTAGTTGACAGAATGCTGGAGAAGACTTTCATGAACATTCGCAAACTCGATCACGTGTCATTCCTTGTGAAAGATGTTGAGCGTTCGCGCCGCTTCTACGGCCAGGTACTGGGGCTGCGAGAGATTCCGCGTCCGAGCACCGTGGAGCATCCCGGTGCCTGGCTCACCACCGATGAGCACAGTTTTGAAGTTCACCTCATTGGCGAGGCCGAGGCAGGTCGCGTAGCACAGACGCATACACAGTATCGCCGCGATGAACTGGCACGTGGCTATGGATCACATCCCGCCTTCGAGGTAGAGAATCTGGAAGCGACAATACAACACCTGCGCACGCTGAATGTGGAGATCGTAGGTGGTCCGCGTCCCCGTGGCGACGGTGTACAACAGATATTTATCTGCGACCCCGATGGCTACATGATAGAACTATTTGTTTGGGAAGCTAGATGACATTGAAGGAGGAGCAAGTATGAGATTGCTTATCAAACCGCAAACTGGTCAGACAGATGGAATTCTCCGTGCGGTGGACATTACGCCGGAGACGGCTGGTTGGCAGTACGTCTCGTTTGCGGTGTACCAGCTGACCCGAGGGCAGACGCTTCGCGGCGCGGCAGACGGAAGGGAAACCACTGTGGTCGTGTTGTCTGGCATAGGCAGAGCCGAGCTCAACGGACAGTCGGTGGGACAGCTCGGTGAGCGACTCAGTGTCTTTGAAAACAAAGCTCCGTATGCGCTCTACCTGTCTGAGGACGCCAGCTACCAGGTGGAATGTACCTCTGATGGCATGGAGATTGCTGTAGCCAGTGCCCCGACGGCACATAGACATCTTCCGGCCCGCGTGCTTCGCCCGCAAGATGTGAGCGTTGAATTACGCGGTGAGGGCAACACACAGCGCCGCATCCAACACATCCTGGATACCGATCAGGAAGCGGAGCACTTGATCATTGTCGAGGTCATCACTCCGGCTGGCAACTGGTCCTCGTTCCCCCCGCACAAACACGATACCGAGAATCCGCCCTATGAGGCCTACCTGGAAGAGACCTATTACCATCACGTTCAGCCTGCCGATGGCTTTGCCTTTCAGCGCGTGTACACGTACGAGGGATTTGATGAAACGGTCGCTGTCCACGATGGGGACCTGGTCCTGGTTCCTAAGGGATATCACGTCGTCTCAGCCGCTCCCGGCTTTGATCTCTACTATCTCAACATTATGGCTGGCCCTCATCGTGCATGGAATTACCAGGTCGATCCCGCTTTCCATCGTCTGCTTCCCCCATCGGGCAAGATCACTGGTTCGATCGTTCGTCCATCCCAAAAGTAAGAACAGGAGTCAGCTATGAATACGACCAGCAAATCATATGATGTGATCACGATGGGGCGGTCTTCGATTGATCTCTACTCGAACGACATTGGTGCTCCATTCGTGGAGATTACCAGCTTCGCTGCCTATGTGGGTGGCTGCCCAACGAATATCAGCGTCGGCACGCGGCGTTTGGGCCTACGTTCAGCACTCTTGACTGCCGTGGGAGACGATCAAGTGGGGAACTTCATCCTGCATTTTCTCCAGCGTGAAGGTGTAGAAACAGAGTTCATCCCGCGTAAACCAGGGTATCGATCAAGCGCAGTTGTGCTGGGCATTGAGCCACCAGATCGCTTCCCACTGACCTACTACCGTGAAAACTGTGCCGACATCCAATTGAACATCGACGATGCGATGGCCGCGCCGATAGCCGATAGCCGCGTCTTGCTGATAAGTGGTACCGGTCTAAGCAAGGAACCGAGTCGCAGCGCAACGCTCTTCGCTGCCGAGACAGCGCACCGGGCTGGAACCCCAGTCGCCCTCGATATCGACTTCCGTCCCGACCAGTGGGACGATCCTCGCGCCTTCAGCGTCACCCTGCGCTCGGTCTTGCGCCTGGTGGATGTCGTGATCGGCACCGATGACGAAATCAACGCCGCGATGCTGACCGACGCGAGCCAGGTGAGCCTGACACACTCCCAGATTTCGGACGCACATGTCAGCGGGGATATCTCCACCGCAATCCAGTCACTGCTTGATCTTGGTCCAAGAGTGCTTGCACAAAAACGCGGCGCGGCAGGTGCAACCGTTCATCTCATCTCAAACGAAGGTTCTCCCACGCACATTGACGTGCCAGGCTTTACCGTCGAGGTGAGTAATATCCTGGGGGCTGGCGATGCCTTTGCTTCTGGCTTCCTTTATGGCTTCGTCAAGGGCTGGGACTGGTACAAGACCGCACGTCTGGGCAACGCCTGTGGTGCTATCCTGGTCACGAAGCATGGCTGCGCCAACTTTATGCCCACCCACGACGAGGTGATGGCGTTTATTTCAGATCACGGCGGCATGTAGTACCCAGAAGATTGGAGAACGAACATGAACGAACAAGCAACAACACGTGTGACGATGGCTCAGGCCGTCATTGCCTTTCTCAAAAACCAGTATGTGGAACGCGACGGGAGAGAACAACCCTTTTTCGCCGGATGCTTCGGTATCTTTGGCCACGGCAATATCGCCGGAATTGGCCAGGCATTGCAGCAAATGCCCGAGTTCCGCTATTATCAGGCCCGCAACGAGCAAGCTATGGTGCATATCGCGGCGGCCTATGCGAAGACCAGGAATCGTCTCCAGACGTTTGCCTGCACATCGTCCGTTGGCCCTGGCGCAACCAATATGGTCACCGGTGCTGCACTTGCGACCATCAACCGTCTACCAGTCTTGTTACTGCCGGGAGACATTTTTGCCCGCCGCAACGTCGCGCCCGTCTTGCAACAGCTTGAGTCCGAACACACGCAGGATATCTCGGTCAACGATTGCTTCAGACCAGTGAGTCGCTACTGGGACCGCATCACACGTCCTGAACAATTGCTGACCGCGCTCCCTGAGACTATGCGCGTGCTGACCAGCCCGGCGGAAACCGGTGCTGTCACGCTGGCACTCCCCGAAGACGTGCAGACAGAGGCGTACGCCTATCCTGAAGCCTTCTTTTCCAGGCGCCTCTGGCATGTTCCACGCAACCGACCAGACCGTCGCGCAGTGGAGCAGGCGGCTGCCTGGATTCGTGCAAGCAAGCGACCGTTGATAGTCGCTGGTGGAGGGGTGATCTACGCGGAGGCCACTGATGCCTTGCAACACGTTGTCGAGCAAACGGGCATTCCGGTAGGCGAGACGATGGCTGGCAAAGGCAGCCTGCGCTATGACCACCCGCTGAGCCTCGGAGCGATTGGAGCCACCGGCACCTTCGCTGCCAACCGCGTTGCCCGCGACGCTGACCTGGTCATCGGCATTGGCACGCGCTACAGCGATTTCACCTCTTCGTCAAAGACGGCGTTTCAGCATCCCGAGGTGCGTTTCATCAATATCAATGTGACCGAGTTCGATGCCGCGAAGCACCTGGCCTTGCCGCTTGTTGGTGACGCGCAGGTGACGCTGGAGGAGTTGCTTGGCCTGCTGGCTGGTTACTCTGTTGAGGCGGACTATCGTACACAGGCAGAGCGGCTCCACTCCGAGTGGGACGGCGAGGTGGAACGCGCCTACGATATCCGTCACACGCCGCTTCCAAGCCAGGGCGAGTTGATTGGAGCGGTGAACGAACAGAGTGATCCCTCCGCGATCATGGTCTGTGCCGCAGGCAGTCTGCCTGGCGACCTGCACAAGCTCTGGCGGGCGCGCCATCCCAAGAACTATCACCTGGAATATGGCTATAGCTGCATGGGCTATGAGATCGCCGGTGGCCTGGGCATCAAGATGGCGGCCCCCGACCGCAACGTGTATGTAATGGTCGGCGATGGTTCCTACCTGATGATGAATAGCGAGATTGTGACCTCGATTCAGGAACACTACAAATTGATTATCGTCCTGCTGGATAACTCGGGCTTCAAGAGCATCGGCGCCCTCAGCCGTTCACTCGGGCAGGATGGCTTCGGCACCCGCTATGTCTATCCACGCCATGGCGTATGGCCGACAGATACAGCAGGCATGGATGTGCAGACGTTGCCCGTCGATCTGGCAGCGAACGCACGCAGTTTGGGAGCACACGTCATCGAGTGCAAGACGTATGGTGATTTTGTGGAGGCACTCAAGACCGTGCAAACAACTGATCGTACGTCGGTCATCTACATTCAGAATGATCGCTATGTGGGCATACCCAACTACGAAGGCTGGTGGGATGTGCCGGTCGCCGAAGTCAGCGCGATGCCCTCCGTGCAGGCTGCTCGTGCTGAGTGGGCAGCCATGCGGGCACAGGAACGGTATTTCCTGGGACAATAAATCAGGAGATGCCATCGACAGAACTGGTAGCACCCCGATTATGACTTTTAACAACATAATCTGGCCATCCGTAGGGGCCGATTTATCGCGCCCACCGCCGATTTATCGGCCCTCGCTGGATGTTCCGCTCTCCAGATGAATACGTTAAAAAGCATTTTCGTGGGTGACTCCGATTGACAACAAACGAGCCGGACAAGATGTACCGGCTCTACGGAGGTGACACTATGATAGAGAATGGACAACTGCTCAACTATATTGGAGGAAAATGGCAGCGCTCGCGTGCCAGCGAGTCTCTTGACGTACATAATCCTGCGACCGGCGAGACGATGGTGCGCGTGCCGCTGTCGCCCTCTGACGAGGTAGACGAAGCGGTTCAGGCGGCTCAGGCGGCCTTTGCTGACTGGCGACGTACGCCACCGGTCGAGCGCATCCAGTACCTCTTCAAGCTCAAGAGGTTGCTGGATGAACACTTCGATGAGATTGCACGCTTGACGGTCGATGAGTGCGGCAAGACGATGGCCGAGTCGCGAGGCGAGCTGCGACGCGGCGTCGAGAACGTCGAAGTCGCCACCGGCATCCCGACGTTGATGCAGGGCTACAACTCCGAAGACATCGCACACGGCATTGACGAGCACATGTTTCGTCAGCCGATCGGGGTCGTCGCCGCGATCACGCCGTTCAACTTTCCCGGCATGATCCCGCTCTGGTATCTGCCCTATGCCATCGCCTGTGGCAACTGCTTCATTCTCAAGCCTTCAGAGAAGGTGCCGATGACGATGAGCCGGGTCTTTGACCTGATCGACGAGTTGGGCCTGCCGCCGGGCGTAATCAGCCTGGTGAATGGCTCCAAGGAGGCCGTCGATGCCTTGCTCGACCACCCAGCCGTGCGTGCCATCTCCTTCGTTGGCTCCTCAGCGGTGGCCAAGTATGTCTACAGCCGGGCGGCGGCCAACGGCAAGCGTGCCCAGTGCGCGGGGGGGGCCAAGAACCCGGTCGTGGTCTTGCCGGATGCCGATATGGAGATGACCACCCGCATCATCGCCGACTCGTCCTTTGGCTGCGCCGGCCAGCGCTGCCTGGCGACCTCAGTGACTATCACGGTCGGCGAGGCGGGCCGCGAATTCCGAGAGCGAATCACCCACGTGGCACAGACGCGCAAGGTCGGCTATGGGGTCGAGCCGGAGGTCGAGATGGGACCGGTCATCACGCCTGAGAGCAAGCAGCGCATCGAGTCGTTGATCGGCAAAGGCGTGAACGAAGGGGCCAGGGTCCTCGTCGACGGGCGCAACGCGTCGATCCTCGGCTACGAGCGGGGCTACTTCGTACGCCCAACGGTCCTGGACAACATCCAGCCGCGCAGTGAGCTCGCCGGCATCGAGATCTTCGGGCCGGTTCTGAGCCTGATGCAGGCCCAGACGATTGATGAGGCGATTGAATTCGTGAACGCGACCGCCTACGGCAACATGGCCTGCT
>VBHI01000068.1 GCA_005881495.1 Chloroflexota bacterium | reverse complement strand
CTGCCGGTCCACAGCCGGCGATGCAGCAGTGGGTCTGCAGCGCAGGCACCGCGTTCTGTCTCGTATCCATAGTTGTTTCCTTTCTCTTCAGTGGCACAATTATTCAGGTCCGTGCAGGTTTGTGCCATCAGTTCGCACCGGGTCGGTGACGTACGCCATCTCCGAGACCGGCTTGAGGGACAGGCGAGCTGGCCCGAACACGAGTACCACGATCACGGCAGCCAGGCAGATCAGTCCAATGAATAACCAGTAGAGTAGGCCAGCGGGGTAATGCGCAGTATCAATTCCTGGCAAGACCTGGGTCCAGGTATTGACTGCGGCATGAAAAAGGATGGCCAGCAGCACACTCCCCCGCGTGTTGTTGAAGACCCATGTAACGAGGACCGCGTCAGCGACAGTTCGCATCAGGAAGCCGAGCAGGGGCTCACTGGCCAGATTACCGCCCACGCCACCGCCATGCGTAAAGAAGATGGGCAGATGGAACAGGGACCAGATGACGCCCAGAATCAGGCTTGCTGTCAGCACGCTATACTTCCCCTGGAGTCGTGGCAGGGCATAACCTCGCCAGCCGAGTTCCTCTCCATTGATCAGCATATTCACTACAAAGAGGAGCAACACGCTGAGGATCGGCCCAAATGGGAGCGGGGCCATACCAGCGGTATGCCACCGAAGAAGGCATACAAAGTGAGCGCGATGAAGATCAGGACGACAATGCCGAAGATCACCACCGCGTACCATTGAATGCCCACCCGCCACACCAGGAGCCGGCGCAGCAACGTGCGGATCCCCGCCTTCTCACTCGTCGCTCCTGTGACGATGAGCGCTGCAAAGGTGGGGCAGTATCCCATCACAAGCCCTGCAATTAAGGGGATGCGGAACGGGAGCAGGCCCCAGGAGCCAAGGGCGTCCGGGATCTCGAAGAGCCAGGTGAGTCCATAGGCCAGGACAAAGAAGATCAGCAGCGGGTGGCGTTTGATGAGACACCTGAGCGGCGAGGAGGTTGCAGGCGGCGGCTGCAGCGTCGTTGTGATGGTGGACATGGTGTGTTTCCTTTCTTAATCAGCTTCGCCTGCACTTCATCTGGTATGAGTGTAGCGAAAGCAGCGTTTCAGGAACGTTTCACAAAGCGTTTCTCGTCATTCCTGGCCTTAGATCTCTGGCCGTGTTGGGTAATCCGGTTGTTGCCGGAAGTGGTCTTCGAGGGCAGACATCAGCGCCAGCGCCACATCTTCACGCCAATGACGGGCCACCACCTGTACGCCAACGGGAAGCCCGGCGCTGTTCATCTCCACCTGCTTCGCCGCCTTCTCGACCCCATCCTTGCTCTGCGGGCGGTCACTTTCTTCTCCGGGACGCACCCGGGTCGCTGGTACCACTCCAGCAGGCATGCCCAGCAGGTTATAGAGCGCCGTATAGCTGAACAGCCCCAGGGAAGAGCTAGCACCATGCGTCAGCGCGGGCAGGGGATAGGGCGGGCAGATGATCGCGTCATAGCGACCTGCATCCAGTGCCGCCAGGAAACGCGCGCGATAGTGGGTGCGCTGCGCCACCAGCTGCCAGAGCTGATCGGCGGTCAGCGTGTTCAGATCGCGCATCGTGTTGGCCAGGCGATGCTGGCCCAGCAGATGCAGGGTAGCCCGCATGGTGGGTCGCACGAAGCCTGGCAGGCTGGCGAGCTGTAAAAGGCCAGCGAGCTGTTTTGCCGGTTTGTCATGACCCAATAAGCGCTTGAGCGAGGCGAACCCGTCAGCACCCATCAGCCCAACAAGGAGGGCCATGCCCTCAGAGACATCGGGCGGCGACCATTGCTCGACGACCACCCCCTGCGCACGCAACGCTGCCGCCGCTTCGTGCGTCGCACGACGGATGGCCGGAGCAGCAGGGAAAAGGCCATCATCGGTATACATCGCAACGCGGAGCGAGCCGAGGGTGACCTGTGCCGGATCGCGCCACTGCACCGGTGGAATGGTCGGGTCAAAGACCTCCTGGCCTGGCGCCGCAAGGAGGCGCAGCCCCAACGCCACATCGGCCACGCTGCGCGCCATGGCCCCCAGCTGGGGCACAATGGCCTCCTGGCCGGTGACGGCCAGATGCGCTGGATTATCCAGGTTCGACAATAAAGCTGTCGTCGGTTTGAGGGTGGTGAGGCCACAAAAATGCGCGGGGACGCGCAGGCTGCCGCCAAAATCGCCGCCCAGCCCCAGGGGCGAGCCACCGGCGGCAATGATGGCTGCCTCCCCGCCGCTGCTGCCACCGGGCGTGCGGTCCAGGTTCCAGGGATTGTAGCTGCGCCCATAGACGGGATTATCGGCTTCGTAATACCGGAGCAATTGGGCGATATTGGTCTTGCCGAGAATAATCGCTCCGGCGGCGCGCCAGCGTTTGACCAGCGGGCCATCGTGTTGGGCGCGATGGGTGGCCTGGTTGAGCAGGCCCCAGGTCGAAAGGCGTGCCTTTGACCAGGTACTGCTCTTTGATGGTCACCGGCACCCCATGCAACGGCCCCAGCGGCTGGCCCTGGGCACGGGCTGCATCGGCAGCTTTAGCCTGGGCGCGCGCCTGATCGAACAGCGGAACCACCACCGCATTGAGCCGTGGATTGACCGCATCGATGCGCCGGATATGGGCCTCGACGACTTCCTGGGAGGAGAGGTCGCCCGCGCGTATCCGCTCTGCCAGTTCGCTGGCGGTGAGCGTCGTCAGATCGGGGTCTGTTACTATTGATCGCTCGATTGCTTTTGTCATGCTCCTTCTCCTTGTTGATGTGTGAGTCCTGCCATTGCGATGGCACTGTCACCGGGCGACCCAAGGGTCGCCCCTACTACCGCTTCGCATGCCCGGGCATGCATCGTGGCAAGGCACCGTCATCGGGCGACCCAAGGGTCGCCCCTACTATGCGACGGCTGCGCAAGCTGGTGAGCAGGTCCAGGCGCCTGGTTAGGAAACGTGTGGTGGTGCTCCACTCGGTTCTGCTGCCCCTGCCTCACTTGCTTTCGGTCTTCGTGCGATCGCGAAACCGATGAGCACGACCAACCCCGCCAGACTGAGCCAGGCGAACAGGTCGCCGATCCGGCTGTATAGCGTGGGCAGAGCCTGTACCGGGATCTCGGCTACAATGGTCAGGCGATCGGTGGTGTAATACTCCCCCTGCGCCAGCTCGCGCCCCAGTGGATCCACCGCCAGCGAGAGACCCTTGCCCGTGGGGCGCACCATCGAAAAGCCGTTCTCTACAGCTCGGTAGACCGCTTCATGCGCATGGTCGTTCTCGAACGCCAGCCAATCATCGGCCGGCGCCAGGACCAGCCCCACCTGCGCCAGCCCAGCCTGGCGCGGGTAAGGTACCCAGTCCAGATCGTAGCAGATCACACCCGCCAGTCGTCCGTAGGGCGTCTCTGTGAACGGGAGAATGGCCGGTCCGGGCGCGATCTCCAGCGCGTCGCCGGCAGGATAGGGATACGCCTTGTAATAGTCCCACACCACGTTGCCCGAGGGGTCGATCATGATAGCCCGGTTCTCACCGAAGGGGAACGTATCGGTGTGGCGGATCACCATGAGGCCCAGTTGGAGATAGACGCTCTCGTCGCGCGCCAGGGTACGCGCCTGAGCCAGCACGGCCGACTCGTCTTCCTTCAGGATAAAGGCTCCTGTCTCGGACCAGACAATGATCTTCGCCCCAGCCCGGGCTTCCTGCCGGCTGCGGGTCAAGAGATCATCCACAATCTGCATCATCTTGGGTCGCAGCGCCGAGCGATCTGCGTCGCTGCTGCGCGCGATGTCGGCGACCGGTAGGTAACTCCAGAGCGTGCGGTCGGGGGTCAGGCCCGCCACGCGCACCACCGGAGCGTTGGGCGTCAAGGTGAGCCGGGCGCTGCCATAGAACAGCACGCCTATCAGAACGAGGGTGAAGGGCAGCAGGCTGTAGCGCAAGACGCGCCGCGAGGTGCCGTGCTCCCAGACTTCGTTGACGACCGGCGCTAACCAGGAGATCAGGAAGGTCAGGCCCCAGATCCCGGTCAGGGAGATGAGCTGCATCAGCGGCAGGTCACCATACTGGGTATAGGCCGGCGAGCCGATAGTATGGAAGGGGGTGAAGAGCAGCAGATAGTTGATGGTCACCGCGGCCAGGGGATAGACCCCTCTCCAGGGGTGCGGATTGTGGCGCTTCGAGCAGTGCCAGGATGTGCATGTCGAGATGTGGGTAGTGCGTTTGCAAGGCGGCAAGCAGGTAGGTGAGGAAGCGGACGGGGTCGTTATCCTCCGGTTCGAGCGAGAGCCAGGCGACCGGTGCTACAGGTATACTCCTCTCGGCCAGCCATTGAGCCAGCAGGGTCGTTTTGCCGAACCCGGCAGGGGCTGAGACGAGTGTAAGCGCACACTCCATGCCCTGCTGAAGCCGCTCGACGAGGTGGGAGCGGGAAACCAGGCGGTTGCGCGGACGAGGCCGGTGGAGCTTGGTGACCAGCAGCGGGTTGGGCAGATCATCTGCCGGTAGAGCGGACGAGACAGGAGGATCGGCATCGCCGGCATGGGCGGTTCCGACGGGAGCAGCGGCCAGGGCTATAGCCACGGCCCGTAAGCGCTCAAGCGAGAGTGTCTCAGACTTGCCCAGGTAGCGAGAGGAGAGCTTGCCGTGCTGTTTGCGGTAAGCTTTCCAGTACCGACCTCCGCGATGCTGGCTTGATCGCTCATGTCGAGCGGTGAAGAGGCCCTCCTCACTGACAAAGGAGAACGTAGAGGCCGTTTCCAACCAGGCAAACCAGGCAGGGGTGCCCACCGTCAGCTCCTGCTCATCCTGGAGATACACCAGGGTTTCACCCTGGACGGTGGGAGTCATGGCTGACTCCTCTCTGCTGTCCAACAGCCTCTCCAATACATCCGGTTACCGAACGCCACCTCGGTTACACAACAGTATAACACAACCGTGACAGAGATCGTTCAAAAGCGAGTGGTGAGTGAGCTGGTACGCAACTTGTCGGAGAAATTCTTCATCCCTGTGTTGCTACGAACAGGAACGGGACGTGTTATGATAGAAGGGAGCGTGCAACAGCTTTGGGCAACCCATTATACTGTCAGGCACGCCAAATATGCAACGAGCATGAAATGACCAGGAGGCAGAGGAGCGATGCATGACGTGCTCGACTTGATAGGAGATGAGCCATGAGTGAGCTTCCCCCAGACTTCATCGCCGATGTGAGATATCCCAAAGCGCGTTTGCTCGTCATTGACGTTGACGGAACCTTGTTGACGACGGACTATCAACTCACGAAGGCAACCTGTTCGGCAGTCCAGCAGGTGAGCGCTCAAGGGGTGCAGGTAGTGCTTGCCTCAGCTCGGAACCCGCGTGCGCTTCAAGCGATTATGGGAGCATTGGGGATCATGGGTCTGGCCATTTGCTATACGGGAGCGCTCACCTGCCGGATCAGCCCTGATCCCCAGCTGGCAAGCGAGGTGGTGACGGAACAGCGCATGAGCCTCTCCTCAGCACAGAGCATCCTGAACCAGGCACGAGCCCGAGGACTCAGTATCGGGTGGTATCGTGGCGACTCCTGGTACATTGCGCAGTGGGACGCAGCCCTGGAACGAGAGAGTACGCTCACCGGCGTTCCTCCCATTGTCAAGCCCGGTCTCGCTCACTGCACCGAGGCGCCCCATAAGCTGCTCGCCATTGCCGGAGAAGCTGCCCTCATGTCCGAACTCTCTTGGCTTGCACGTACGCTGCCCTCGGACTGCCAGGGGCAATTCTCACTCGCCAACTATCTGGAGATCACCTCTCAGAGCGTCGATAAAGCGGCGGCCCTGCTGCGGTTGGGGCAGCACCTCGGAATCACGCCAGCAGAAATGGTGGCGATTGGCGATGGAGAGAATGACATCGCCATGTTGCGCCTGGTCTCCTTCGGTATTGCCATGGGCAATGCTTCCACGAAGGTGCAAGCCGCTGCCGATTGGGTGACAGCCTCTAACGATCACGATGGGGTCGCAGTCGCCATTGAACGGTTGCAGGCAATCGGACGGATCTAGGCAGGAGTGGCAATGGAGACTGTGCCTTGTCTCAAGCAAGGTGTTTCTGGTTCTCCTCTACTCGTTAAAAGCTAAGCGGACTGATCTCAATACTCCTGTTTCTCAATGCACTCTGAGAAATTCCCGCACCAGAGTCATGTATTGTTCGAAGGCCACGCGGCGAATCAAGTGGCCGGTATTCTCAAAGTACACCATCCTGATATTTGGCCGCGGAGATGCTACTTCGCGAACCACTGGCTCTGTACCCGGTGCAGGAAAGGACCAGGCATGTTTCATGATCAGAGCAGGACAGGTCACCTGCTGCAAAAGTTCAGCCGGGTTGTCCTTGTCCGCGCTGTTCCAGAGCTTTATGCTGTACCTTGCCAGATCGAGATCGAACAGTGCGTAGGCCTCGACCACCGGCACGTACTCGTCTTCGGGCCAGAGTGACCCTCCCATTGTCGGCACGAGTTGTGGCAGCGCAAAGGTCATGCGCTCCTCGTGGCTCATCGTCCTCAGTTGTTCAAGCCAGGCAAGCCAGGTGTTGAACCAGGCAATGTAGCCCTCCGAGTTCGCGAAATCTCCGGATTGAGATTCTTCGCCCCAACCCTCGAAGATGAAGGAGCGCACAAGCTCCGGGTACGTTGCTGCGAGGCGCAGGACCGTTGAGCCACCCTGCGATAGGCCGATGATGCGAGGACGATCCAGTTTGAGGGATCGGATAATACCTGCGGCGTCTTCTACGAGAAGTGTACTTGAAAATCCGCTGGCGATGCCGTCTGAACGACCATGTCCTCGAGCATCAACCATGATGACGTCGTAGTCCCGTTCGAGTTCACGGGTTGTGCGCAGCCAGGTCGGCCCGTACTCATTGAAGCCATGCAGGAGAAGCAATGCGGGCTTCTCGCCTCCGGTGCGATAGTAGTGGTGGCGTATGCCGTTGGCGAAGACGTCACCCTCGCTCCAATATGCCGGGATAAGTTCCTCAATGGGACGATAATTTTTCACCATAGCCAGCAGGCGTTCTTGCTGTTCATTCGTCATAGACGATGTCCTTTCTATGCTGCCAGATGTTTCGTCCTGGTGTGCTTTTTTCGCCTTCATTATAAAATAAAGCATGACGTTACGTCATAGCAGGTCTTGTGCTTCGTTCCTGCTTGACATATACTAGAAGTAGAGAAATCAGTGGACAAAATGTCCCCTTTGTCCACTTATTAGACAATGTGTAGACAATGTGTAGACAATGTATTGAGGAGGTGTCTAACACCAAACGTTTCCATGCCAGTCCAGGCTCTCTGCCGACTACTGAGTTTGCGGAGGTCTGTAGCTCAGCCAATCCCTCCTCTGACATTGGTCTGGTCGGAGGAGTTCACTCCAGGTCTTCCTGATCCTGGGGAGCACTCGGGAGCACTCCTACAACGGGTGACCGGGTGAACCACAAAGGAGGCACGCTATGTCAACACCAAGAGACACTGGTAAAGCGTTCCACTTTCTTCTTTCTGGAGTCCTCGTCGGCATGCTCGGTGGGATCGTGATGGCGTTGTTTACTATGCTCGCCACCGCCACCTACCTGAATATGGACTTCTTCACGCCGCTGTACGCCATCGCGGCTCCGCTCGTTGGACAGGAACCGTTGATGACCTCCCTGCGGCAAGGCAACTTCTACCTGGCCCTCGGCCCGGCGCTCCTAGGGCTGGTGGTCCACCTGCTGTGGGCGGGGTTGTGGGGCGTGATCTTTGGCCTGCTTGCACGTCGACTGCATCTGGCTGGCGGTGTGGCCATCATCAGCGGGCTGGTCTACGGCGTGTTGGTCATGCTGGTTATGATCTTCATCGTGGTGCCCATCGCGGGGGCTCCTAATCTCTTGCAACTGCTAGGCTCGTTCTCGTTTATCTTCGCCAATGCGCTGTTCTATGGCCTGCCCCTGGGGCTGTGGCCGGTGGTGCAGCCACAGCTCTTCGCTGCCCAGCCCGCCCGGCAAGCGGTCTAGGGATTGCAGCCACTGTTTCGACGGGCTAAACGATTGGGGATGAGGGTCACAGGTTGACCGCACGTTACACAGGTTGACCGCTAGGGTCAACCCTACTATACACGTTGCGACGCTGGGCAACTCTATGTCATGCCATACCTCGCGGAGGGAATTTACATCTCTGCGGAGATCGTTATGCAATCGCTTGAGATCGTATAGCTCAGCGTTAAGGGGATGTGTTGGATGTGTCTGATGTGATTACTGCAAGGCTGTCAGGTCAAATGAGGTTCACATCCTTTCCATTGCAAATACCTCGCTCACAATCAATGCACCTCAATATGCTCACGGGTAGCAATTGTCAACTCTTGTTCATAATACGGGTGTATGAATTGTTTGTGGGCAATCAATCAAGCAGGAGTGGGTGGCGAAAGCGGAACAGTAGGGGCCGATACATCGGCGATAATACGCATCAACCTAAGAAAAGCCCATCAAATGCTGTGAGGACGAGGGTGGTGAGGAGTGGCTGGGATGGCCATCAGGGGTGAGAGCAAGCGGAACGCTCTCAGATGGCGATGGCGCGGCAGGAGGACGGCACGGTCATGCTGAGCACATTCGCTCCGCTCAGTGTCAACTCCGCGAAGCATCTCGACGCCTATCCAGACAGACCCTTCGCTGCGGCTCAGGGTGACACAGTGAGGCAGCTTAGGGTGATGCGTATTGGGGCCGATAAATCGGCGATGGGCGCGATAAATCGGCCCCTACACTATCCTTATGCTCGTTTACCACAAAGAGGTGTCAAATTATTGTTGCTGTGGCGGCATCTCCTGTTCCTGTGGATATTGTGTTTGGGGCTGGTCGTGTTCTTGTTTGGTCTGAGGCGGGTATTGGTACTGGCCAGGCGCCTGCGGAGGCGGGGGTGGTTGATACCCCTGCTGGTAGGGCTGGGGCGGCTGCTGATATCCTGGCTGGTACTGCGGGGGTGGTTGATTTGCCTGCGGCACAGCCAAGAAGCCGGTATTGTTTATCCCTGTCGTGATAGGTCTATAGAATGCTCCCAGGATTATGGAAACGCCTACCGGAAGAAGTATCCAGGGCCAGAAACCGATGAGAAAACAGAGAGCAAGCCCCATTAACCAGGTAAAGCCCTGTAAGCCACCATAGATGCCTTGCGGATGACCTGAACTGGCAGAGCCGAATAACGAAACGAATGCCAGCCCGGCAAATAAAATGGGCAAGAACAAGTTCCCACTCAAGATACTTGAGAAGTAAAAAGCAAAAGCCAGGCCAATGATAAAAATGCCAACAGCCAGTCCTCCCATAGGGTTGCGGTAACGGCGGCGCATCTGGCGCCTGTTGTACCTATCGTCGTACATGATGTCTTTCTCCTTTTGGAAGTGTAAGTGCCTGTCATGTTCATAGTATAAGCTATAACTATGGTTTATGCATCTAACACAAGGCATATTTTTCGTCCTATGACTTCAGTTGTAGGAAACTCATGGGCACCTGTTTTCTCCCATTATTCATCCACGAAATCATTCACCCTGCGCATCCGGCTGCGGATCCTTCCAGTCTTCCGGCATCACGATTCTCGCTTCAACACCGGCATACTCTTTCAGCAGATACAAGAGATTGCTCCCACCGAGCAGCTCAAGAGGCTTCCCATCAGCAAATTTAAAGGATGCCTTGCCGTACCCGCTGGTTGTCACCAGTATCCCTTTCGATGCACCTTCGTTTTGTACCATGCCAAAGAGGTCACGAACGGCACTTACACCAACAGTATGCTTGTACCGTTTGGCCTGAATGACCACTATCCCACCGAAAATAGAACGGGTATCGAAGGCAACACAGTCCACTCCATCATCACACGATGCTTGAGTGAGTCGCGTTTCCAAGCCCATCTTCTGGAACAGATTCGTAATCAAAGACTCGAACTCAGAGGGAGTAAGATCCATGAGATTGGGACGCTGATCTAGCCCTGAAAGCACATCTGTTTCTTCTATGAAACGAGAATCTACCATGTTGAACTCGAGCACGGGTTGCACTGGAGCGAGTTCGGCTGGACTTTTTGAAACGGATGCATTCAGCACCTTGAGACATGCTAAGGGATCAACTCTGCTCAACTCGAGCTGGGTAAAGATTTCTCGACTTGTCCTCAGTGTGACAAGGCACGTTCGTAGAGGTCGACCTGTGCCCTTATCGATGGTGGCAACATAGCCATTAAAAACGATTGTCTCCAGATATCCGGCGCGATCGGCTTTGAACAGCACCTTCAGTGTACGCAACGTCACCTGAGCAATAACCGAGGTATAGAGCGTTTTTCGTTGCGCCAAAGGCCTCATCATTTCTGTAACTTCGTCTTTTGCTCTGACATATTTGTAGGAGCCAACTTCAGGAATGATCTCCAAGGAGGGGAAGTCATATTCCATGACAAGCTGCTTCGATTCGGGTACATACGCCAGCCTGGCGTGTTGTGGGAAGTTCTCCGGGTAAGAGCTTGCATCAAGGACCATGGAAAAGTATTCGACAATAGCGGGTGGAGCACCTGCAGCAAAATCTCGTTGAAATGTATCGATTTCCGCATGCTGGGCCTCCACCTGCTGGCGGATTTCTGCGACCTGGCGGTCATACATCGCTCTTGCTTCCATTAATCGCTGCTTCCGTGCTGCTTCTCTGGCTGCATGAGCGTTTGCATCCATTTGATAGAGTTCTTGAGCTTTTGCCATCTCCTGTGCATGTTTTTCCTTAGCGCCTGGTAGAAATTTCTGGATTCCAGACAGCTCAGGTGGAAAATATCGTTGTTGAACAGGCGGAGGTTCTGCCACTGCTAATGGTCCTGGGTTGAAATATGGGATAATGGGTGCTTGTTTCAGCTTCTCGAAATTGATGAATTCATCATTTGCAAGGGATTCGGTGAGCAGGTTTTCAAGTTGAGCAATAACCCTTTCAAGTTGCTCGTTCTGTAAATCAACCTGGGCTACCTGTGATTCGAAATAAAGCTGCGCGCGTTCCTTCTGATCAGCCTTTTGTGCGGCCAGGTAAGCTTTTTGCGCCTTCTCAGCGGTTTGTACTGCTTGAGTCCTGGCTAGTGCTTGGGCACGCATCTGGGCATCACGCTGCCTTTTAGCTTCTCGTTGCGACTGTACGATAGCATGTAAAAAACTACTTCGGCGTGTCATATCTTCTTTCGCCCTCGCTATAGCCTATCTCAATGTTTGCACTTTTGAAAAGGAGGGAGCAGGAAAGGACACCATGTGGTATCAAGAAGAAAAACGACGCTTGAAACCATGGAGGTGTCCGATGCCAGTCCCTATTATATGCCTGGATGATGAGGTGTGCCAGTTTGCCGAGCGGTTCCGCGAGCAGTTCACGAAACCCCAATACCAGTATTTCGTGATCGTGCTGCTGGGGCTGATGCTATGCGAAGGACGACGAACAAGGTCTATTTTCCTTGACAAATACCGGACTATTTGATACGTTGCACGCACAAGATAGAGGTTGGTTGTGAGGAGTATGACCCACAGTATCCGACGGTCTGCCTGGACGAGAAACCGGTCGTGCTGCATGCCGATGTCCACCCTCCCGTTCCCGTTGAGCCAGGGCAGCCGGAGCGCGTGGATTACGAATACGAACGCAAGGGAACGCGTAATCTGTTCGTGATGGTGGAACCCTTGGCAGGCTGGCGGCATGTGGAGGTGACGGACCAACGCACCATGCAGGACTATGCCAAGGTCGTGCGCTGGCTCGTCGATGAGATCTATCCGCATGCGGAGTATATTCGCCTGGTGCAGGATAACCTGAACACGCACACACCTGCCTCCCTTTACGAAACCTTCCCGCCTGCTGAAGCGCGCCGCATTCTGAAACGAGTGGAGTTCCATTACACGCCTAAGCACGGCAGTTGGTTGAATATGGCCGAGATCGAGATTGCTATCCTGGAGCGCAATGCGCTGTCACGACGGTTAGCAAGTGAAGCCGCTCTGCGCCACCAAGTCGAGGCCGTGGAAACCGAACGCAACACGCAACGGCGCGGCATTTCCTGGCAGTTCACTTCGCGCGATGCACGCCACAAGCTGGAGCGGCTCTATCCAGTGAAAGAACCCACATCGGATTGACTCTGAGTGGTCAGAGACCACTGCTCCTACGAATTGCCAGTCCTCTGTCTTTCTTGTTTGACCAGATGGTCCCCTTTGTTCAGGCCTTTTCTTCGAGAGGAGAAACCGACCCATGACATGGTTTGTACCTACTGGGAGTCTTGCTTGCAACAACATGCTTGCCCAGGGAAGGTTTCAGAAAAAGACTGAGCCAGCGGGGGGTGGAGCATCCTTGCCCTGCCTAGATCAGGACTATCGCGCTTTACAGGGCAGTTCCCGGAACAGGGAAGATATCGCGCGTCACACAGTGTGTTTCTCTTTGAAGGAGTCTTCTTTGAAACCCTTCTGTGGATGTTCCCTGCCATTGTTCGACCCTAACTCTGGACCGAGGCTTCGTGCTGCTTCTTGGGAACGTGATTCGGCTCGGCCAAGGACTATTGCCACCAACAAGTACACCACCGGTCCGAGTCCGGCATAGCCGAGGATGCCAATCATGCGGAGTTGGATGTCCCCAAAGGGCAGGAAAATCAATCCGGCGAGACTGAGCATCCCGCTCACCGCCATGGCGATGCGTACCGCTGTTTGGAGCCGACCCCCTTTGAACACCAGTGCCGCGAACAGCAGCGAGAGGCCATAGAACCAGTCCCACGCCAGGATGTCCACGGCATAGATCACGGACGGCCATTTCCACGAAAGGAACAGGGGCATCCATGAGACGCTGGTAAATTCGACCTGGCGGCTGACCGTCAGCATCACGAAATGAACGCTCGACGTGATGGCAGCGCACACGATCATAAAGGCGAGGGCCATCAAGCTGTAGACCTTCACCTCACGAGCAGCATAGGCATGCACCGCCACCATGACGGCCACATACAAAGGTGCCGTGACGACGATGAGCAGTTCCATCAGAAAATTGAAAGGATCCGGGATGGGTTGCTGAGGTGATTTCAATGAGACGAGTCCGACAATCGTGATAATGGCGTACGCCACTCCGAAGAAGACGAGGGCCAGGGCTGCGGCTCTCCCGATCTGGCGAGACGCGTGTGTTTGATCCATGTGATGCATGTTCATTCCTCTTTCGCTTTCTCAGGGCTATTTCCTGTGTGACGTCCATGTGTCTGCAGAGCGATCGGTGTACTTTGCTCGCATCATTTGCACTTCTCCGGCAGCCAGCGGCAGTTCATTCTTCACTTCGTCGCTCCCGTCACCACAGAGTGCAGACCTTTCCAGCATGGAGTGTAATGCACGGACATCACGAGGGCATCACAAAAGGGAGCTTCCCCATCACAACAAGGGCACAGAATGCATGGGGGATCGACAGCGGTCTCTGATCAAAAACCTAAGCGGACTGACCACTAAGTACAATCAAGTAACAAACACGGCACTGCTCACTCTCAGTGAGCGGATTCAATGCCGCAAAAGTTCTGTGATTGTACTTAGTGGTCAGTCCGTTTAGCTTTTGAGGGAGTTGGTATGCTACAAGAAGCAGTAAGCAAATTGTGATGACATCGAGATTCTTTTCCTGTTCATCGTGACCAGATGCAGATGTGTGTTGTGCACACTCGTGCTGATGGTGATAAACAGGCATATTTGGCCGTTTCAACAGGGAGCACTTTGATGAACACATTGCATACTGACACAGGAGAAGAGAAGCATCCTTCTTCAATGCATTCACCAAACACAGGCCAAGATGCGAGGGCTTTTCCACAGCCTCCTGAACAGCATCCATTGTCAAGCGATACGATGTCACCATCCAGGTTCAGGGGTAGCAAAAGCACTCCTCAGTCCTCGTTAAAGAGAGGAAAGCACATGCTCGAAAAAAAAGCTTCTTCTCAGGGGCAGAAAGGAAGAGTATTTCTGGTGAGGAGACGTTCGTGGAAAGTGTTCTGGCAGATCGGCGTCTTTCGCCTCCTCTTTGCTGTCGGCATATGTTTTTTTCTGCTGACGGGCATCGCGATGCTCTTGTATCCAGGAGGCACGATGACCGATCCACATCGGCACGGCTATGCCTTTTTCTCGAACTTCTTGAGCGATCTGGGTCGAACCTCGACTCCATCGGGCCAGGACAACCTTGCTTCACGTCTCCTCTTTACGATCGCCTTGAACATGGGGGCTTTAGGCATCACGCTCTTCTTTGCGGCTTTCACCCAGTTCTTTCCCGTCCCAGGCACCGCCCGATGGCTCAGTCGTCTGGGAGCCGTCAGCGCTCTTATCACCAGCCTCTATTTCATCGGGATTGCTTTCGTCCCGCTGAACCGCAATGGGCAACTGCACAACCTGTTTCTTTACACAGCATCCCTGTCCGCTCTTCTGCTTGCAGGATCTCTCCTCGTTTTCATCTTCGCCCTCCTTTTTGGACCGGCACCCGGGACACCCGCATGGGAGATCATCCATGCAACAGGACAGAAGATCATCGTTGCTGCCTCGATCCTCATCGGGCTCATTCAGGCGCTTCTCGTGCAGCCCTTGCCTCGTAAAAACGCTGAGCTACCGTCAAACTAGTAGGTACGAGCGCAAGAGATCTCGGCTCCTACAGTTGTCCCAGCTATTTTGTTAAAAGTCATCGTATAACAAACCTGACTATAAACGCCTGGCTGTGGCTCACTCAGACGTTGTATTGCTGCAATTATTTCTTTGCGGCTCACTGCCGGGCTATTGATGTAGCCGCACAAAGTAGTGTTTCTCGAAAGGCACTACGCGCGGTGTATCCGGCTGGCACTGGATCAGGTTGGTGATGACGTAGCGGTTGTCTTCGATACGCCCACCCTTCTTGTCTTGTAACAGGTCTATATAGCGCCAGTAGTGTTGGCGGGTAGGCTGGGCACCCCTGAGGGATGCCCCTACATTTCGTTTGGCGGTAAAGTAGAAAAAGACGCCTCTGGCTCCCTGGCGCACCAGGCCACTTTGGACACCATCGGGCAATTCCTCTGTCAACTCTCGTTCCTGACATTCACTCATAACTCGCCTCTGCAGGAGGCGAAAAGGGAAGTAGGAGAGGATGTCTCCGAGTGCAACTCGCTCCCCGACGAGGAGGTATCCTCTCGCACTTGTCGTGTGTCCTCGCCTGGCGTTATTTTTTTGAAGCACCCGGTGCGTGCGCCCTCGCGTACTCCCAGGCTGCTGCGAAGCCAGGCAACGAACGTTCGATCATCTCATCGTTGGCCGTAAGAGAGATGCGGAAGTACCCTGGTAGCTCCACCCAGGTTCCCGGCAGGACGAGGATATCGTGGATGAGCAGCAGATCGGCGAAAGCCCGATCATCCGTCCAGGGCGATTTCGGCAGGAGGTAGAAGGTCCCCTCGGGCACATGCACCTCGTAGCCCATCCCTTGCAGGGCGCCGACCAGGCGGTCGCGCTTCTGCTGCAGGTGCGTGATATCGATGGAGAGCGCCTCCACGTCGGCCAGCGCGTGCTGGAGTAGGGCATTCGCGACGGCAAAACCACTCACCAGCTGCGAGAGTGCCAGGGCACGGTGCATCTGCTCCCGGTCGGGCATCGTTGGTGGCAGAGCAATGTAGCCAAGCCGCTGACCGGGCGTGAGGAGCGTCTTCCCATAGGTGTAGATGAGGAACGAGTAGGGGTAGAAGGTGGTGGGGCTGTGGTAGGGGCGGCCGTCGAAGACGATACGGGAGTAGGCCTCGTCGGAGAGCAGGTAGATCGGGCGACCATTACGCTCCGACGCTGCCGTCAAAGCATCGGAAAGCCGTTGCAGTGTCTCTGGAGGGTACAGCTTGCCGGTCGGATTGTGGGGGGAGTTTATGATGATGGCGCGTGTGCGCGGCGAGAAGGCGGCTGCGATGGCGTCCACATCAAGGTCGAAGGTGGCCGGATCGATCTGCGCGCGCACCGGGAGGCCGCCGGATCCGACGATAAAGGCCTCGTAGAAGAACCAGGGTGGGGAGATGAACACCACCTCGTCGCCGGGGTCCACCACTGCGCCGAGCGCGACGGAGAGTCCGCCGGTGGCCCCATTGGTGAGAAAGATATCATCGGGATCGAAGGGCACGTTGCGTCGCTCGCGCAGGATAGTCGCCACGACAGCCTGCGCCTTGGGATCGTTAAACTTGTATGCAAACCAATCCTTGTCCTGGGGCACGCTCCAGTGCCGGAGCGCGTCCACAAATCCGGGCAGCGGCAGCTCTTGGGGGTTGCCATAGAGGAAGTTGGCCACTCCCGGCTCATTTTGGCGGCGTGCCTGGGACGATGCCGTGAGAAACTCAAGGACCGGCGTAGCCGCATGAATCGCTGCAATGCGCCGCGAGACGATTTGTGCTGTCATAGGTGGTAGTCCCTCCTTGGGCTAGATGGTGTGAGTAGCCGCATCTCAGCGTGTGTCCGCTGCTTGCGTGAGCCACTGATGCTCTCTTCTATTATGCTACATATCTGCAACGCTGACATCTAGAACGCAGGCAAACGGGCAAAAGTGCCTCGTTCACTCAATCTCCCTGTGCCAACAGACTCGACGTTTACTCATGGTGGTGAGCCGACTCTCGGGCAGCCCGCCAGATGGAGCTCTCCAGGAAGTGGTTGTCGTACAACTCCTGGGACGCCAACAGTTCCTCCAGCGTCGCCTCCCCACGGCTCAGGCGCTCGACCAGCCGGAAGTAACCGAAGCGCTCCAGCCCTGGCGCGAGGACCATCAGGAAATCGGCGGAATGGCCAGGGGTGGTCGCAAAGGCATGGGCCATATTGGGCGGGATCACCACCAGATCTCCTTTCCCGGCAGTGATCACCTGCGAACCTGCGAGGAGTTGCAGTTGCCCATCCAGGACGTAGAAAAGTTCGGCTGACTTGCTATGCGTATGCGGCCTCGCTCCCTCGATTCCTTCCCCCATGGTCGTTCGCATGACGCTGAGTGCTCCCCCTGTCGCATCGCTATCAGCAAGCAGGCGCGTGGAAAGCTGTGCCAGACCAAGAATCTCCGCGTCGGCCTCCCGCACGACGATGGTGTCATCAAAACTCGGGACAAGTATGGTCATTGCTGTTTCCTTTCTTTCCTTGACAGTATTGGAATAGTCTCGTACCGCTATGGCAGTTTGAGCAAGCGCTCAGCATTCACATGGAAGATCTTTTCTCTGTCCATCTCGCTGATGGGAGCTGTTTCCACAAACCGGGTGGTGCGCTCCATCGATGCATACGGATAGTCTGTCGAAAAGAGCAGATGATCTGCCCCAACCGCGAGCAATGCACAGCTCAGTGCTTCCGGCGAACAGTTCGCGCTGGTAGTGATCATCACATTGTTCTTGATATAGTATGAGGGGAGGTGTTGCAGTTGTTTGCTCTGGGGCGTTCCTCCCCACCCGTCGTCAATGCGCTTGAGAACATAGGGAAGCGCCTCGCCCATGTGTCCGAGCAGCATGATGACCCTAGGGAAGGCGTCGAAGATTCCGCTACAGATGATGCGCAGGGCGTGCGTAGCGGTCTCAACTGTCCAGTTCCAGGTGGCACTGCGCAGTCCTGGATAGCCCTGATAGATCTTCATCTGGTCGCCAGGTGAGTCAGCTGGATGCAGGTAGATGGGAACCCCAAGCTGCTCGGCGCGCTCCCAGATACCCCAGTATTTGCGCTCGTCCAGGTATGCTCCATTGGTATGCCCATTGATCAGCGCTCCCACAAAACCCAGCTGGGTCACCGCGCGCTCCAGTTCCTCGACTGCGGCCACAGGAGCTTGTAAGGGCAGGGCGGCAAATCCAGCGAAACGATCTGGATGTCGGTGGATCTGCTCTGCCAGGTAGTCATTCGCCTGTCGGGCCATATCTACTGCTTGCTGCGCGTCGTTCTCTCCCTGAATGGCAGGAAAAGTCAGCGCGGAGAGCGAGAGCACCTGCACATCTATCCCACAGGCGTCCATCGCCGCCAGGCGCCCTTCACCCACATCTATCAGCCTGGCTTCAACCGCTTCTATCCCTTTTCGCATCACCGGATCTGCTAGCAGTTCCTCAAACTCTGCGGGGAGGCCTGGTCCTGCTCCTTTGCTCTGAAGATCACGCACGTGTTGTGCGTACTCTGGAGAAATGAAGTGCTCCTCCAATGTAATCTTTTTCATATGAACCTCTTTCTTGTCTTCGAAGAGACGTTTATCTTCCCTCGAACGTTATCGGCAACTCCCTTCTCTGTCTTCGTCTCTGGAAGACTCTCCATCATTCCAGCGACGACAAAATCGACAAGATATTCCCGCGCGTCCGCCAGCCGACTTGCGGAAGCCAGATCTTCGTCTGGCAAAAGTCGCTGGTACAGGGGAAGATAGCCAAGATAAATCTGGCACCAGGGCACCATCATCGTGAATTGGATGGTCGGCACAAAATCAGACCGGAGCAGCCCGGCCTCGCGTGCTCTCTGAAAGAGCGGTGTAGCCCGCGATCGATCTTCGGGCGCGAATTGCGAGGCAATCTCGGCGAACGTCTTCCAGCCCGCAGCCATTTCCCAGGTGAGGATCCGCATCAGGCGAGGATGTTCAAGCAGGTAATCAAAGATGCTTTGTATCATCGTGACCAGAAATGCCCTGAACTCCTCAGCCCGCAAGACCACGCTTTCGTCCGCCAACCCCGACGAAACCTCCGCGAAAGCATGCCCCATCAATTCGCCCATCTCTCTATCAGACCGCTTGAGCACCTGGCTATAAAGCCCAAGCTTATCCCCAAAGTACTGAAAGAGCAGACTTTTGTTGTAACCAGCCTGGCTCGAAATGGCGTCCACGCTCGTCCCATCAAATCCACGCTCAGCAAAAACCGTTTCTGCCGCACTCAGGATGGCCTCGCGTGTTCTTTGCGCATCATAGACGCGTTCCCGTCCTCGTTTTCTTCTCGGTTCCGTCATCCGTTTCTCTTTTTCTGATTTAAAATCTAACTGGTTAGATTTTAAATCAGAAAGCTGAAGATGTCAAGAGGAAAGATCGTTATTTTCAAGAATCCGAATCTGCCCACCGCCCTGGCGATCCGCGAAGCTTTTCCCACACCTGCTGCCCTGGCAGGAGTTGCTTTGACAGCCTTGCGCCAACTCAGGCGCGGGTGTCGTCCCTCTGATGCCGATCTGGTGCGGCTCCAGCAGTTAGCTCGTACCAGTATTGGCATCCGCGCCGTAAGCCCCCTGGCCTTCTAGGGATGGGGTACTTCACTCTTTGAACAGAACCAACTGATTAAAGAACTCAAGCTCATTGCCGACCATCTTGAGCAGCTTGATGCTGAGATCTGCCGAGGAGTGGAACAGAGCCGCGAGGGGCAGATTTTGACCTCCATTCCTCCTCTTGGCCCTCTCCAGGCTGCGGCCATCATTGCCTCCATTGGATCGATTGCGAATTTCCGCAACGCCGCAGCCCTCAAAGCCTACTTTGGCTGGGCACCCACCATTACGCAATCAGGCACGACCTACAACGCCACAGCTCTGACTCCAGGCGGATCGCGCCTGATGAAGAAAACCATGTACTTCGAGCTGAGTAACAGAATAAGAAAAATCAGCCAATAAAGGCCGTTGATCACCAGCTCGCCTCTTCCCTTTTGGGCAACTGTACCATATAATTTATCAGGTACCTTCCCTTTTGGCCAAATAACGCCCGCAGTAGAGACAACAAGGAGAACTCTTATGCAACAATCCGAGCCCAGTGAGGCCAAGGACGTCACGTGGGTTGTCACCAGCCAAACGACCCCATGGGTCGTGCGCCGGGGGCCCGCGGTTGAAGCTATCGCGGCCATACCGGACGTGATAGTGCGGACGGACATCCCGCGGCAGTCTATCGAAGGGTTCGGCGCCTGCTTCAACGAACTCGGCTGGACTTCGCTCGCCGCCCTCAATCCGGAGGAGAGGGATGCCGTCTTCCGCGAGCTGTTCGCCCCTGGCATCGGCGCTAACTTTAACCTCTGCCGCATGCCGATCGGCGCCAACGACGTCTCGCGCAAATGGTACTCATATGACGAGACGCCCGACGACTTCGCCCTCGAGCACTTCAGCATCGCCAACGACCTCGAGACGCTCGTCCCCTTCATCAAGAGCGCGCTCAAGCACCAGCCCGAACTGAAGCTCTGGGCGTCGCCGTGGAGCCCGCCGACCTGGATGAAATACAACAAACACTACGCGGCGGCGATGCCCGCGCCTGGGCAACAGGGCGTGACGAACGGGCTGAGGCCCGATCAGGTCGGCAAGGAGGGGACCGACATGTTTATCCAGGAGGAGCGCTATTTCCGCGCCTACGCCTCCTACTTCGGTCGCTTCGTGGATGAGTACCGCAAGCAGGGCATAGGCGTCAGCATGGTCATGCCCCAGAACGAGTTCAACTCGGCGCAGGTGTTCCCCAGTTGTACGTGGACGCCGGAGGGACTCGCGCGATTCATCGGCTATCTCGGCCCTGAGATGGAGAAGCGCGGCGTGGAGATTTTCTTCGGGACCCTGGAGCGGCCCAAGGCGGAACTGGTCGAGGTGAGTTTGCGTGATCCTAAGGCGAGCAAATACATCAAGGGCGTAGCCTTCCAGTGGGCCGGGAAGGGGGCGATCGTAGACGTTCGCAGCGCCCACCCGAACCTGCAGCTCTACCAGAGCGAGCAGGAGTGCGGCTTCGGCGGGAATGACTGGCGGTACTGCCGCTATACCTGGTCACTGATGAAGCACTATTTCGGCAACGGGGTGTTGGCCTACTTGTACTGGAACATTTCGATGCCCAAGAACCAGCTTAGCACCTGGGGCTGGCCGCAGAACTCGCTTGTGACTGTCGACACCGCGGCGAAGACCTCCGTCTACAACCACGAGTACTACCTGATGAAGCACCTGAGCCACTTCGTCAGGCCCGGCGCCAAGTATCTCGAGACGGTAAGCTATACGGGCTACGAAAACCAGCTCGCGTTCGCCAACCCAGATGGGAGCATCGTGGTCGTTCTGCAGAACGACCTCTGCGAGGAGATGCCGGTGCGCCTGGTGATCGGCAACAGGATGATCGCGCCTACCCTCCCGGCCGACTCGTTCAATACCTTCGTCATGCCGCCAGCGGAGCCAGCACCATAGCCGGGCAATTGTGCCACTACGCAAACCGCACAAGGCCACCTTTGACCCATGAGGAGTTGAGAGCAGAGAGAAACTCATGAGGAAACCTGAACAATGCGATTCCCTGCTGCTCGCCTCTTCAACGGCTGGTAATGCCCTGTGCGGTGTCGCCGATGCAGTTCTGGATCGTAAAGCATAGGAGCTGGCGGCTCGGCTCCAGGGGCAAGATGGCTGAGCACTTCTTCATCCTTTTTCAGCAAGGCATAGATGAGGAATATCAAGCGCCCGGCAACATGACCAATAACTTTGCCTTTTCCACGATAGGACTGTGTTCTCTCGTCGTAGATGCAGAGCCGAGGTACTAGACGCTCATACAGTTTAGCCCACTCGGTCTCTTTCATCCTGTTCGCCGTCAGGACGATGAGGAACATCGCCCTTTTCATTTCGCGCGACCCTCCTTTGGCCAAGTGGGTCCG
>VBHI01000067.1 GCA_005881495.1 Chloroflexota bacterium | reverse complement strand
TGGGAAGTACTTGGCCACTGCAAGCCAGGATACAACTGCCGAAGTCTGGTCGATGACCACTGGCTGGGAAGTCGCTTACTTACCGCATGAGCGCGAGGTGAGGGCTATTGCTTTCAGCCCTGACGGGAAGTACCTGGCCACAACAACAGTACAGAAAACGCGAGTCTGGGATGCTGCAACCAATCAAGAGATTACCTGCTTAGAGGGTTCAGGAGTTGGACAAGCGGTTACTTTTAGTCGTGGTGGTCGTTACTTAGTTACAACTGACCCTGGTGGAGGGGTGGTGGTATGGGAAGTTGGCAAAGGGTGGCCAAAAATAATGAGCATGCCACATCCGCACGTGGTGTTAGCGGCTACCTTCAGTCCTGATGAAAAGCTCCTCGCCACGGCTGGAGCGGATCATATGCTGCGACTGTGGGAGGTCGCCACTGGCGACGAAATGGCTCGCATACCCCATGAACGTGATGTAACAGACGTAGCCTTCAGCCCCGATGGTAGCTATCTCGCTACTGCAACGGGGAATATCTATACGAACTTCCGCTCGCCTTCGGGGCTTTTGCCAGCAGAAAATCATGCAGCGCGCTTATGGAAGGTTACAGATGGTGGAGGTTACGAAGTGGGGCATATGCTGCACAAAAACAATGTACAGGCGGTCGCTTTTAGTCCCGATGGAAAGTTTCTCGCCACGGCCTCGTGGGATTGTAGTACAGGGATATTGGAGGTCGCTACGGGTAACGAAATAGTTCGCATACCCCATGAGCAATCAGTAGAGGACGTCGTCTTCAGTCCTGATGGCAAATATCTTGCTACAGTCAGTAGGGACGTTCAGTTGTGGGAGATTACCAGGTGGCGCGAAATCGCACGTATTGAGGGAGGTATGAGGGCAATTGAGGGAAGCATAAGAGCGGTGGCATTTAGTCCTGATGATCGATACCTTGCGGCAGCTCAAGAATCTGCTTGCTATGTTTGGCTCTGGCGGCCAGAGGATTTGATCGTCGAGGCTTGCCATCGCCTCACCCGCGACCTTACGTTAGAAGAATGGCAGCGGTATCTAGACAATGAACCATATCGCAAGACTTGCTCAGGTTTGCTATAGCACGAAAAGATAGTGGCAGCAGCTGGGAACACGCGACTCTTCACGCTAAACAAGGGCAGGGCTTCTAGCCACTTATCCAGACCGCTCATCTGGAATGGGACACCCGACGTTCTACACCAGGAAGTGAGCCTTTGTGAGCATTGCGCATCTAGATTGAGATAAGCCCAAGTATTATGACTGGGCGGGAAATGCCCGATGGTGACAGTCCAGGAGCGACTTCGTTCTCATTTTGGCAGAGATCGCCGTAATATGGTTGAGTCTTGTTCTATTTGCGCAAGACGAAAAAAGGCTCACTTCCTGTACACCAGGGAGTGAGCCTTTTGCAGAACTACCTATCTAGACTGGGATAAACCAGGATGGTACAATGCGGCCCAGAAGGATACAGGAGTACCCTGAAAAGGAGGGATGAAAGGGATGAAAGACCGCCCTGATCGTGCCGCGCGCTTGCAGCTCATCGAGTCGATGTTTGCAGGGCAGTCGTGGCGGGCCGCCGCAGCCCAGAGTCAGTTGAAGATCTCACGTTCCACAGCCTACCGCCTCCTCCAGCTTGCGCGCGATGAGGAGAAAGCCGCCGAGGCCTTCCTGGATGATCGCCACGGCCATCCGTACAAGTTGACCGAGCCAGTGCAAGCGTGGCTCGTCGAGGTATGTATGAGAGACCCGCAGATTCCTTCCAGCCGGATCCAAGCAGAGTTGAAGAGCAGCTTTGGCATCGCAGTCAGTGTCAGTCACATCAACTACGTGCGGGCGAAACAGGGAGTGACCAAGCAAAGGCGTGGTCAAGCTCAGACTTCAGTTAAAAAAAACTGAAAGAGTCGCAGCAACCCATCTGGCAAGAGGGGCTGGGGAGCTTGCTGCTGCTGGCAGCAGCCCAGCAAACGGGACTGCTAGAAGCACTGGTTCGGGCAATCATGGAGGTAGCAAACCCGAGGATTCCGGGATTGAGTCCACCCAATCCAGCCGTAATAGCCCGTCTGGTCCTCACGTTGTTGTTCCTTCCGGTAGCTGGCTTAGCCCGCACGTGGGATTTGCGCAGCTATACCGGGACGATGTTGGCCATGCTGACCGGCCGAGCGCGAGCCTACAGTCAGCGCTACACCGAGCGGTTTCTTGCCCGCCTGGCCCAGGCGGGAGCAGCCGAACGCTTGACAGAGGTGATAGCCAGGTGGACCTGGTCACTGTGGCAGCCAGAGCCACCCGAGGCTCTCCAGCCCGATCTTCCGGCTGTGTTCTACATCGATGGCCATCGCAAGGCCGTCTACAGTGACGTCTTGGTCCCCAGAGGGCCGGTGGGCAAGCTCGGCGGGAAAATTCTGGGCTGTCGGGAACTGGTGGTGTTACACGATGCTGGCGGACATCCGCTCCTGGCGACGACCCACCGTGGCGACCACCATTTGACGATCGGCTTACCACAGATGCTTCATTGCTACGAGCAAGCCATCGGGCAAGTGCATATGCAGCGAGTGGTCGTTGATCGGGAAGGGATGGCGGCGGAATTTCTTGCCCAACTCCAACAGGAAGGGCGGCAGGTGGTCACGTTGTTGCGGAGCGACCAATACAAAGGGGAAGCTTCATTCGAACAAGTGGGTGAATGGCAGCCCTGGCGCTACAACCAGCGTGGGCAGTTGATCTGTGAAGTGGCATCGGCTCGCTTCACACTGCCTCGACCCAATCCGCTCGATCCCTCTGTGGAGGTAGAGGTGGCCCTCATCCGCGATTGGCGCAAGTTGGTGCTTTGTGAAGGGCCCGATGAGATCGCCGATAGAGATTGGCGGGCTGACCTGGCTTCCCACCAGATGGAGTTCTGGAAGGAAGGATGGCAGGCCACACCGGATCCCCCTGCGCAGAGCCTCCCGAAACTCATCCCGGTGATCACCACCGGCAGAGTAGGGGAAGCCATCGAACTCGCCCAGACCTATTTCCAACGCTGGAACTGTCAGGAAAACAGCATTCGAGACTGGCTGATCCCACTCAATCTGGATACCAATCATGGGTACGCAAAAGAGCCTGTCGCGAATTCGGAACTGACCAAACGTCAGGGGGTGCTCGAAGGGCGTGAACAGCGTCTGGAACATCTGGCGCAGGCCAGTCGAGCACGCTTGACCTTCTTGAGAGATCAGGATCAGCAACTCCAAGAGCAAGCTCATACCTATGAACAGCAATGGATGGAGCTCTCGTTGCAGGTCCTAACATTCGAAGCCACGGGCCAGACAGAGGAGCGGGACTACTTTCCGATCAAAGCCCGGCAACTCGCGACAGACTGGGAGATGCGCCAGCGCAAGGCCAAACTGGAAAAGAATGCCGTACGTCGCCAGCGTCTTTTAGACAAGTGCGAGGGCTACTGTCGGGAACTGCGGCAGGTCCTCAGGCAGCAAGAAGATCTCGAAGCGCACGCGCGGGACATGTATGAACTCGATCACGCGAAGGATCAGCTTATGACGCTGTTCAAGGTGGGACTCGCCAACCTGGGGATGTGGATACGCGATCAGTATTTTAGCGAGAGCTATCAACACTGTGGGTGGCAGCGCTTGTGGCCTTTCTTCAAGTTAGGTGGATGGATCACCACGACAGCAAGCGAGGTGCAGGTCGAATTCTGTGCTTTTAACAATCGGGCGCTCGTTCGTGACCTGGAGGAGATATGTCGCAAAGTCAACATAAGTGGAGCAATCCTCCCAGATGGCAGACAGTTAGTAGTGGCCGTCGGGAAGCGGCTTCGTACTCAGACCTTGAACGGCCCGCTAGCGCAAACGGGCTGAGTCTCACTCTAGATGTGCAGTCTTGAAAAAGGCTCACTCCCTGGTGAAGCTTTTTGGCAATCGGCACGGCTAAACTGGGATTAGGCCGGGTGGCATCGCCAAACAGAAGACGGTTGATAGCAGTGCAGGAGCGGCTTCGGTATTGATGGGCAGATGGCGTGAACCACTGCGTCTCACTTTACATGTATCAACGCGAAAAAAAGCTTCACTCCCTGCTGCACCCTGGCCGTACAGGGAGTGAGCCTATTTGCGCGTTGCGCGTCTAAAATGAGATAAGCTCAGGTATTATGACTGGGCGAATGATTCTTAGTGGTGGCAGTCCAGGAGCGGATTCATGCTCATTTTGGCAGCGGTTGCCGCAACATTGTTGAGTCTTGTTCTACTTGCGCAAGCTGAAAAAAGGCCCACTCCCTGGTAGTGCCTCAACACTTTTTCCCTTTCTCATTTAACATGCGTCTTCCCCACCATTTGGCTGAAACCCTGCCATACCTCAGTATATTTGTTACTTCTCATGCCAGTTATAGTTATCTATATTAAATAGTCTTTTTTTCTATTTAGAATTTATACAAGGTTGGGAGAACTATTTCATGTCAAATCAACCACCTGGCAACGAACAATGGCAACAGCCACCGCAACGGCCGTATCCCGGTAATCAACCCTATCCACAGCAACCACCACAACAGCCGAATACCAGCTATCCATCCAATCCGCAATGGCCTCCACAGCAACCCTCGCAGCCCTTACCACCGCCACAGTTCCCACAAGAGGATTATGGTCAGCAGCAGTGGCAGCAACAACAACCGATGTATCTACCACAGCAACCAATGTATCAACCGCCAAAGAAGAAAAGCAAGACCTGGCTCTGGCTTGTTGCTATCATTGTGGTATGTCTATTCGCTTGTGGTGTCTTTGCTGCTGGTGGCATCTTTCTCTTTTTTCAAGCTCTCTACAATAGTCCTGGGGCGAAAGTTGCGCACAGCTATTACACCGCCATTGAAAAGCAAGACTACGCCACAGCCTACTCATTTTTAGATGCCGATAGGATAACCTTATATGAGCATCATCTGACACAGGATGCATATGTACAGAAAGCGAAGGTGCTTGATGTGCAGGAGGGAAAGGTGACCTCTTATTCTTTCTCAGAGGTTGGAGTGGAGTTCTCAAATGGAGTAAACACTGCAAATATCATAGTTAATGTTACACGTAAGGGAGTCACTTATCCAGTGCAAGTCCAACTCCTGCAAGAACCTAACGGTTGGAAAATCATTAGCATTGATGGCATATAGGCAGGGTCTCGCTCCAGTAGCCCGATTGCATCTTTGAAATGAGATACGCAAGCTCAAAATCTCATTTCAACAGGAGGTGAAACTTTTTCCTAATCGACGTAGCTAGACTGAGACAAGGCTAGGTGGTTCAGGAAGTGAAGCTTTTTTGCAATCGACACCGCTAGACTTGGATAAGGCCGGATGGCTCTGCCAAGCAGGAAACGGTTGGTGGCAGTGGAGAAGGGGCATCATTGTCGATAGGCAGTTGGCGTGAACCGCTGCGCCTGACTTTAGATGCATCAATACGAAAAAAAGCTTCACTCCCTGGCGTGAACCACTGCGTCTCACTCTAAATGTATCAACGCGAAAAAAAGCTTGACTCCCTGCTTCACCGAGAACACGGAGACCATTCCAATCCGGGGGCAAACCGACTGCTTGGTTTGCTCTAATCTCGCAAGGGAGGGTACTTCTCTCATGGACAGGCCCACCCTGAAATGGTCTTGTGCACAATAGAAGGGTGCTCTGTGTTCTAGCAAGCAAGCAGTTTGCCCCCACTTTGGAATGGTCTGGTAGCACCCCGATCTCCCTGTCTGGGGGACAGGGATTGAGCGGGTGCATGAGAGAGAAGAACCTCACGAGAACCCGTCTCTTACGAGGCCATGGAGCAAGTGACAAGCCAGCGAAGGGATATCGCCTGCAGGATTATGCTGCGGATGTGCTGGGTATCCTGGAGCAATGCCACACCACCAGATCCACTTGCTTGGTCATTCGCTTGGGGGTCTCACCGCTCTCCAACTCGCTGGGGAGCGGCCAGCGCGTCTTGCCCGGCTGGTACTCGAAGATCCACCGCTCATCCTGGAGCAGCAAGAGGCGCAGGTCATTAGCTCGTTGGAGCAATTACTCGCGCTCAAGCAGCAGCCTTTCGAGGTCATAGTGGAGGCATTGTCTCCACAGTTCCCCTCTCTGGAGAAGGAGTGGATCGAGCAGATCTCCCGCGATCTGATCAATACGGCTGATGGGACGTTCCTGGCTGTGATCAGTGGTGAGTTTGTAACCAGGGAGCAGCTTCGGTTGGGGTGGTCCCAACTGCTGGCAAGGATTACCATACCGACGCTGGTGCTGGCGGGCGATCCTGCGGTTGGCGGCTGGATGGGAGAGGTACAGCACAAGCTGGTGCGAGATGCGCTGCCATCGGCACAGCTTGTGGACTTTCCGGGCTGCGACCATCATATCGAGGCCGCGAGCCCTGATGCCTTTGTCGCGACGGTGGAAGGATTCTTAGAAGCGGCCTGAAACCCTCATTTGCCAAAGAGACGCTCTGTTTCCTGGTCGAGCTCGCGTTGATACTGAGCCAGCAGGTCACCACAGTGGTTGACGGCGACCGCTGCTTGGAGCAATTGTTGCAGGTCCTGCAGTGACGGACCAAAAGCATGTCCGCCGAGCCAGGTGTCTTTACTGGAAAGGAAAAATTGCGGGAGCTGATAGGGCTAGGACCAGTGCCGTATCTCTCCAGTAAAGGCTACCTGCGCAATCGTCCATGTGCCCTCTACCACTTGTGGACTTCCAGCCTGTTTTCGTACGCTGTCGCTCAGGTGGTAGCACTGGAAGAGTCGAGCATCCAAATCAAAGAGCGGGTTTCCAAAGGCATCCTTTGGGTCGTAAACGATATCCGATTGGGATGCATCGGTAGAGTCGATCTCAATATTGTCCCGTTCGTCTGGGTAAAGCGGGCTGGAGTAGGTGAAGCCGACACTGCTACACCGGGTATTTGAGCTTCCCCAGGAGACGCTGCACACGGCAAGCTCAAGAAGGTTACCGATAAGGCCATAGACAGGAAATGGTGCCTCACGCACCAGTTGAGGAATGCTGATCGGATGCGATTCGTCATTGATCATGATCGATCCCCTTTCTTTTTCTTTCAGTGTACATTACTTCTGTTGAGCAAGGAGTCCCTAAGGCTCTGGCGTCGATACTGGCTCCACATAGGTCTACTGACCTCGGCAGAGGCAAGTAAAGATGTGCAGATGATAAGTACCTAAAAAGTGTATACGTCTGACAGGGATGATGCGTGATACATCAGGGTATCCGTTTTTATGGCTCTACCTCTGGAGTAAAGAAGCGACGTTTTCCAGAGGGAATATGGCACATTCCCCTAGACAGTTAGAATAGGTGACAGTCAGATTACAGATGACAATCGGCACGTGGATACGGAAGGGGTTAGAAGATTCTCCAAAGAACAATACAATCGCGCTACTCGATGGTGTGCGCGCGTTCGCCTGCTTGTTCGTTATCTGGTATCATATTAACCTGATAACGCGCGCTTCGCATTTATGGGATCCTCGACCATCTGCTCATCCGCTGCTCAATTCTTTCCAGTACTTCGGAATGTATGGCGTAACGCTCTTTTTTGTCCTTTCCGGTTTTCTGCTCTTTCTGCCGTTCGCGAAGGCGCTGCTGTTTGAGCAAACGTGGCCTTCCGTGCGGCAATTCTACGTGCGGCGCGTCTTCCGCATTCTGCCAGCGTATTACTTATCGCTGATCCTCATGATCCTGCTGTTCCAGCAACAGTACGTACAACCCGAACACTGGAAAGAACTGGGATTATTTTTCACGTTCTTCATGGACTCTTCCCATGCCACCTTCAGACAACTTAACGGGCCATTCTGGACACTAGCAGTCGAGTGGCAATATTATCTGTTCCTGCCGTTGCTGGTACTGGGCATGCGCCTGATGGTATGGCGTGTCAAACAGGGGTATCGTTTGCCCACGACGATGGCCTGTCTCCTGGCCTTGATTGCCTGGGGTCTTTTCTCACGCTATTGGGGCACCTACTTTGTGGATCAGCACCCTTCAGCAACCTTCCTGGTCCCCCGTTCCGTGCTCAATAGCATCCTGTTCTTTACCTTTGGCTCCAGTGGAAAGTATCTCGAGGATTTCGGCGTGGGCATGGTGCTATCTCTTTGTTTTGTGTACGTGCAGCATCCCTCGATTGCACCAAAAGTACGGGCGACCCTGCAAAAGCTGAGTCCTTGGCTCTGGGGAACTGGCCTGCTCTGCCTGCTTGCCATGATCCTGTGGAATTACAACCAGGGATACGTGAATACGTGGCCACTCTTCAACAACCCGATTTTCCATGAGAATTACTACTGGTTGAGCGAGTTGTGCTTTTCGCTGTCCTTTGGCCTGTGCATCCTCGCGCTCCTCTTCGGATCCGCCCAACTCAAGAGGCCGTTTGAGTCGTCGCCGCTGCGCTGGATTGGCATAATCTCCTACAGTTTGTACATGTGGCACCTCCCCTTCCTGCTCGTGTTTATAAATTGGGGACAGCCCTTGCTGAGGGGGTGGCCGCCCCTGCTGGCCTATAGTGCATACTGGTTATGGGTGCTGGTGGTTATTATTCCGTTCTGTTTCTTGTTCTTCACCCTGGTAGAGAAGCCTGGTATGAAGTTCGGCGAACGGTTCCATCGTCAAAAGGCGAATATCGCTACACCGGCAGCCGCGCCTGGTCAAAAAAGCTCACTTCCTGAAAGCAAAGGGATTCGATGAGTGTGCTCTCACTCCTGCCATCCCCTCACACCATGGAGATATCCCACCCTCTCGGTTGAGAAATCTTCACCACAACTTGGTACTTTTCTGCTATTGCATCAGCGAAACATGCAACTATGTACGAGAGGCTGTGGTAATATCGCAACTGTACCATATCTCAAAGCATATCAAGAGATTTCAGAGCAGTCCACAATGTTTCAGTCAGAACTGCCTCTCTCATGTATACAACGCGCGCGTTGTCAGGTCACTAAGCGTGCTCTTGAGTAGCCTGGGCCGAGAGTCTTCTCAGGTGACAACATCGAGCTAGCAAGGCCCACTTCAGAGCTACAGTAATCGTGACCTGTCCAGGGATGTGACGCGCAGGAACAGACAAATACGTGACGAGATGCTTCCACACCAGTGGTAGCCAGGCATTGCTATGCCCTTACAGCGCCGATCTGTGGATGCTTCTTCTGCTCATACGACCATAGAGGAACCTATGCGAAGAAAGTTCTCACATCGGATATATCGCTCTCAATCCCCACGGCACAGGCACTTTTCGTCACAAGCACTCATAAGTATGCTCATACCAACCATGCTGGTGCTTCTAGTGGCGACGAGCTTTGTTTGGTTACACGTATTTGCTTCAAAAGCAGCACAGGCCCAGGTAAATATGAATTGCACGTTGATCGTCCCAGACCATCCGCTCACCGCGCAAGGACTGGCAACGCCCTATCTCTTAACAGCAACAGACCCGGATCAGGGACCATGCAAAGAGACGAATGCGAAGCAGGCTGCCTTCGTCCAGGCAGCAGTCGTGAATCCGACCACCGGTTTTATTGCAGTCTACGATCCGCTGGTCATTGACCAGGGGACCCAACCGGCAACGAACCCAGCCACCGGAGCCCCTCTGAACCTCGTAGTGCCAGCCATTCCCGCTGGGTCAGTCGTCGGGATTTGGTTTGGGTTCAACGGCAACACCCTCACCCTCCAGAGAGCCAATGGAGAGGCCACGTTACAGCAGAATCACTGTGTTTCAGGGATCCCAGGATCACCCTTTACGCAGTTCTCCTACTGTAATGCGGTCAAGTTCTTTCAGGCCGCCAATACCGCTATAGGGGCAGGTACACTGGTTCCCCCAGCCCTCGGCATCGCGAAAGATGGCCTCGTCTGTCCGACCATCCGCGATTTTGCCGTAGTCGACCAGGATCAGAGTGACAATGTTACCACGACCTACCTGCAAACCGCGAACAGGCAGTTGGCGCAAAACACCGCCGCCAATGCCGCCGCACTCCAAAACATACAGACCCAGGTGAACGGCAGTGATAATCGCCTGCTGGACGTGGCGCTGGATGGCGCTCTTGGCTGCACCCCGTGGATGGCTCCTGATCTGGCGAATCCAGGTCAGACCGCAACGGCATTGCCACTCAACGAACTCCAGGCGGCAGCACATCAAGCTCCCCCGGTGGCGGTTGTGCCAGCCCTTGACCCTATGGTCACCGTAGCTGAAGACAACACCGTTGTTCCCAAACTCAAAAAGCTGAACAGATATCGGGTGGGCGTGGATCAACCCGTGGTGCAAAGTCTGCGAGGGGCAAACACGAAGGACTACTGCCTCAATCTGCAACAAGTGGCCCCACCTCGTTTGCAGATCGATGCTGCCTTGACGGGTCAAGGGCAAACCCCTGACCCTGCCGTTGGCAATACCCTCTTCACGTTCCTGGCCCAACGGTTTGTCAATACGTTTACCGGGCCTTTAGGCGCCAATCTGAACTGTATGAACATGTTCCACTTGCAACCGCGGGTGGCCACGCAGCAGAACGGGAATGGAGTGGCAATTTCTGCGATCATCACAACCAATGGCGTGGAGCAATGCTTCAATTCGCATGGCATTGCATCACCTATGAGCTTGTGTCATGGCAATAGCTACGGTAATGGTGATGGCAATGGCAACTGCAATAGTGATGGTAATGGCAACGGTGACGGTAACTGCAATAGTGATGGTAATGGTGACGGCAACTGCAATGGCGAGAACAGCAACTGCAATGGTGGTAATTAGTAATGGCGACGGCGGCATCCTATAGCGATACGTGCGCTGCCGCGCCTGATGGGATATCGCCTAGATGGTACGGAGAAGGATTTTCATATCCTTGCACGATTGGGGATAGTTGTGGCCTTCCATAAGATTGACGTTTTCGTTAATTTGGGCGAAACTTAGGTAGTCTAAATTAGACACAAGGGCACCCCTGTTTGCAAAGGATTGCCCAAAAGAGTAATGTTGAGGCAGGAAAGTGGGTTAAGCTTGGAAACAGCTTCCTGAGCCGATCGATGAGAGAAGAAAAAGGAGTCCACAACACGCAAACGTATCTGGGAGATACCTCAATATATGTCTACATTTCGTCGAAGCCTACTGCTTGTATTTTGTATAATCTTGATTTTGGTATGTTTTTTCAACCAGCCACACTCTCAACAACAGGGTATTGCTTGGTCTGAAGGACAACAAGTACCGCTTCAGTGGTATCAGGAAACTGTAACCCGCATGATTCCTACAATCACTGTAGGAGACACACAATATCAAAGGATACTCGGCTTCGGAGCTGCAATGACTGATGCCTCAGCATGGGTTATATTCCATTCTCCTCAGAGAGAGAAAATCATGAAGGATCTCTTCAGTCCTGCCATCGGTCTTGGGATTAACCTTGTTCGCTTACCGGTTGGGGCTTCAGATTTCATCTATGGAGAGAAACCCTATTCCTATGACGATCTCCCTCCAGGCCAAACTGATATGTCACTTACAGGATTCTCTATCGCTCATGATGAGGGATATATCATCCCCCTTCTTAAAGAAGCAATGGTATTAAACCCTCACCTGAAGATTATCGCCTCTCCCTGGAGTCCGCCTGGATGGATGAAAACAAATAATTCCCTTTTGGGAAGCTTTCAAGGTACTGCGGGTACTCTACGCAATGATGATTACGTCGTATATGCGCAATATCTTGCGCGTTTCGTGCGTGATTATCAGCAGCATGGAGTTTCCATCTACGGACTCACAATACAAAACGAACCACTATCTCCGGTAGCAACTTATCCTGGAATGGTTATGAGTCCTACCCAAGAAATTCGTTTTGCATTGTTATTATCTAATGCATTACAAGCATCCCGCCTGCGTACAAAAATACTCCTTTACGATCAGAACTGGAATACGCCGGAATATATTCTTGCCCTTCTGAAGCTAGTGCATACCCCTTCGTTTGGTATCGCCTGGCACTGTTACGGCGGTGATCCCCACCTGATGACATACGTCCATGAGGCATTTGGAATGGAACAGTATATTAGCGAGTGCTCTACCGGCTTAACGGGTGCTGCATCGATGAGTGCTATTCAGATATTAATCTCAGCTACGCAAAATTGGGCAAAAGGGATTGAGTTGTGGAATCTGGCTCTTGACCAAACAGGAGGACCCAAAATAGGGGTCGGCTGTATCGGCTGTACTGGACTAGTAAAAGCATATCCTTCCGGATATTCTTATACGGACAATTATTACCAGCTTGCCCAGTTTAGTAGATTTATTAAACCGGGAGCAGTAAGAATTTACTCGACTGATTCTGTTTCCGGCTTAGGGACTGTTACTTTTCAGAATCCTGATTCAACCCGGGTTCTTGTTGTTTATAACAGCTCCCAATCAGCAGTGCACTTTAAAGTAACTCACCGCCGGTTGTCAACTTTTTCATTGTTGATGCCCCAAAAAACGGTAACTTTTTCCTGGTAGTCTTCCCTCTCACTTCGTTACCAAGTGTCAAAGCGCTGGAAAGTAGTATGGATTCCATTTTGTTATTTGATTACAGACTATTCAGCCGCAAAGTGGTGAGCAGTTTAGGTAAAACAAGTCCACAGTTCCTCTTTTGGAAGAACTCGGTACATTTTTCATGAGGGGATAGATATGGTGCAGCTATGATCCCAGCCTCGAGCGATTTTCAGTCCGTGTGCATGTCTTCGTCGATCATCTGGAGCGCCGGTGTGATATCAGATGAGAGGAAACCTCGTTTGAGCAGGAGATAGCCATCCCACATGTCCACAACACCATAATCGCCATGCTGCAAGGTCGCTTTCACCTTGCTGGCATAGTCTTGGTAGTCCTTGAAGGGATAGATGGAGCCGGTGGCGTCCAGAAGAATGTAATCGGCATGTCCAACGGCATAAGGGAAGAGGTAGATGCTCTGGCGCTGGCTCAGATGCGGCACCAACCCGTTCTGGGTCGAGACCGAGGCATTAGCCGGGACCTGGCCGAGGAAATGGGAAGCCAGCCTGTTGTGCGCCGTCACCTGAGGCCAAATGAATCCGTGCACGTAGGGCATCGCGCTGTAGGTGTCGTATTGGGTCGTGCTGTGGAAGACACGCACTAGCATATAGCAGAGCACCAGCGTGAGAATGCCAGCCCGCGCCAGGAATGCGGGTGCCTGCACCCGCGCTGGGAGCGGTCGAGTCGTCGACTTCGGCTCCAGGCCCTTGCGCTCCACGCTCAGGCTCGCCAAGAGCCGGCGCACCATCCATACAATGAGAACCGTCGCCTCGATGCTCGAGAAAATCAAGATCGGGATGACCTCCGCGTTGTACTGGAAGCGACCGCTATACATACTTGGCGTTGCACTGAGCAGGTTCAGGGCGAGTGTGGGCGCAGCCAACACCAGCACCCAGGGAGCCAGTAACGGGAGATAACCTGCCGGTGCCAGGAGCTTGCGCAGGTAGAGCAGATGGCCGGGCTCCAGCACATGTTCCTTGATGAGACGTACCGGCTGCGTCAGGATGGTGAGCGCAATCTGCGTAGGATCCTTGCCAAGGTAGGAGTAGCGCGAGGTGAGCAGCGAATTCCCGACAGGACTGGAAACGTGAACCACGAGCAACCCCACGCCAGTCCAGCAGAGAGCCAGCGCGATCAGCCCGAGACCGACGCGCCAGCGTCGCTGGAGGAGCAGCGTCCACAGGCCGAGCATGAAGACCATGCCTGGTATCTCTTCCTTACAGGCCAAACAGAGGACCACGAAACCAAAGAGCCAGAGTGTCTTTCGCGTATACAGGAAGTAGAGGGCAAAGAGCAGCAGCGCGGTCGTCAGGGTCACGGCATGAAAATCGTAGTTGACGGCGTATTGCTGTGCCGGGTACAGCAGGTAGAGCAGTGCGAAAGGTAGCGCAGCCCATGCATTCCGCAGGCGCAGGCGCGCCAGCCAGAAGGCAGGAAAAGTGCCGCTGGCCACGACAAGTACCTGCAAGATCATCAAGGCTTTCGGGTCGGGCCAGATGAGGTAGAGGAGCGAGGTGGGGAAAAGGATCGGTTCAAAGTGGATCGCAAAGCGAAGAACGCCGTTCAGCCCGTAGCAGTTGGTATCGGTGAGAGAATTGCAGATCGTCTGGTGAAGCATCGAGCTATGGAGAAGACTCCAGATGGCCTGATCCATAATACCCAGGTCTTCGCTGTTCGTCTTAAATGCGTCCTGCTTGGTCGTCAGGAGCATGCTGAAGTAGATGATGTATACCAGGGCCGCCAGGGCCACTAGGCCCAACGCTATCCAGAATGAGCGCGTACGGGGGAAAGGCTCCGGTGCTGGGTAAACACCCTGCTGCCAAGCAGTCCGCCAGCGCTGCCATGCCAGGTTCATCTGCTTGACGATTTTCTTCATGAGTGAACATCCACACGAACCGATTGTAACTATTGGATACTCTGGA
>VBHI01000066.1 GCA_005881495.1 Chloroflexota bacterium | reverse complement strand
CCAAGGGCATACTGATCGCTAGCCGGTACCACCTGGCCCTCCCACTGCTCTGGCGCCATGTAGCCAGGAGTGCCGCGAATGTCAAGGCCACTGGCCCGGGCTTCCGGTAAGGGTTGCGCAAAGCCAAAGTCTGACACCAGCATATCTGGAGGTCCGTTCAATTTATTGTGGATGAAAACATTGGCGGATTTGACATCGCGGTGTACGACCCCCTGGTTATGGGCGCATTGCAGTGCGTCGGCGACCTGGCGCACGATGCGTGCCGCGTCTTCCAGGGTGAGCACGTCGCTGTTTGACCGTTGCTCGAGCCA
>VBHI01000065.1 GCA_005881495.1 Chloroflexota bacterium | reverse complement strand
CAAATTCAAAGGCTCGTGAGGCCCCTTGCGCCTCTTGCGTCAGAGGGTACGCATAGGCATGGAGGAGTTTGAGAACCACCTCCTGTCGATTATTTAAATTGTCCTCGACCAGGTACACCTCGCCGGTGCTGCCGCTCCCCAGTGGGCGCACAATGCGGTAGCGGTTATTTTTCAGGGTTTCCAGTGCCATAGTACTCTTTCCCCTTTCAGCCTCGTTGTTCGTAAAATATGTTCTAAAAGAAGTATATGCTGAAATGCCGGGCTTCACATCACACATATGAGTGATTCTGGCATACCTTTTTCGGGTGAATAGTGTTCCATCCAAATAGTGTTTCATCCAAAACAGGGATAGCCACCGTTATGCACTACTAGCAGAGTTTTACCCGACACATATACTATAACATATGGAATTGTTGGGGCCTTGGCTGCAAAAGATATACCTATCTTTCTCAAACCTCCAGGAAGTACCGGTTATACCCTCATCTTCGCGGTGGACGCGTCTGGTAATATCGCACAAGCAACAACAACCTTTTTGATAAAGTAAGCAATGAGTCTACAATAATAAGGTTTAACAAATACATGTGGTTATAATGGAGGGGTACAATTCATAAGGTTCGATCGCTGCTCACCGATCGGCCGGTCCAGAACGCGCAGAGTGCGGTTGTTCCTCAGAGGCCTATACTGCAACATCATCCCTGGTCAGTACTAATTCAGGAAGAGACGCTGGAATCTCTGTAGAAACTGTGATTATCTGTATCTGCTGCTGTTCTATAACCTCACGACTTTCGTCCGAGATGCCGTTATCGGTGATCAGCGTATCAATAGCGTTGAGGGTAGCGAAGCGTGCAAGGTAGGCTCTGCCAATCTTGCTACTATCCATACATAAAATAATTTGGCGTGAGGAGCTTATTAGTGCCTGCTTGACTTCTGCATCAGGCAGAATATTGCATGATAGACCGTCGGGAGGAAGCAATCCACTGGTGCTCAGGAAGAGTTTGTTGATGTACAACGTATGTAAGGCGGCAATCGCCTGTGGGCCACAAAGACAGTTCGCTTCGTGCTGCAAAACTCCCCCAAGCATAATCAATGAATACCGCCTATTCTGTGCGACAACGTTGGCGGCGGCCAGAGAATGCGTTACAATCGTTAGCGGGATATTGGGCAAGTTTCGCACGATCTCCAGTGTTGTACTGCCACTGTCAATACCTATAACATCCCCTTCTTCGATAAAGAGTTCCGCGGCCCGTTTCCCAATAGCTTGTTTTTCAGCCAGGTGTTCTCGCGCTCGGATATCAAAGTCGGGTTCGCTTCGTTTTGATGCAATGAAGCGTGCCCCTCCGTATGTTACCTCTACAATCTGCTTCTCGTGCAGCATATGCAAATCACGTCGAATGGTCATCGGTGATACATTTAGCAATTGGCTCATCTCTACAACGGAGCAGTAGCCACGCTGCTTGAGCAATCCAATCAGTTGTGCGTGTCGGTCGCTTGAGTTCTGGCGGCTTCTCTTCATATAAAAAAAGGTCCTCTCTGTGGGATTAGCCAGACTGCTATTGTTGTAATGGTATTTGTAACAAAATAGTATCATATTTTTGTCCAATAAAGCAAGAGTATCACAATAACCCTTGAAATCAAACAAATTATATGGTAAACTTGTACTTACTGAAACATTTTTTGTTCGTCTTCGTACATTCAGCGTAACTTCGTAAAGGTATGCCTATCTAAGGTATCTCCCTGGTGGGAGAACCTGCATACTTTATGCTATTCCAAATAGAAAGGAGCTGGTTTTCTTCGGAGACTCTCGTTGTTGAGACCTTCTCTTACATCCATGTAGTGCTTTTGCAACCATTGGACGTACTATTTTTTATTGCATCGACGCATCCGACAAGGAGAAATTCGCAATGAAGAGTGCAGCACGGGCAATCGCCATCATGACAAGCATTGCTTTGCTTTTAGCAGTGCTTGCGGCCTGTGCGCCATCAAGTCAATCCTCGTCATCTTCTACTACGACGCTGACTGTCGCTACCGTCAACAACTCCAATATGGTGCAGATGGAGCAATTGACGAAGCAAGTCTTTCAAAAGGACCATCCCAACATCAAGGTCAACTTCGTAACCCTGCCTGAAAATGATCTACGTTCGAAAGTTACCCAGGATGTTGCTACAAATGCGGGGAAATTTGATATTGCCACCATCGGCAGTTACGAGACCCCCATTTATAATGTTCTTATTAGAACATAACAGAACAGAAACAATGTTCATTTGAACATATATGATCTGTCTGTGCCGAGTATAGAAGGAGGTGTACATGGGCTCCCCAACTGGAAGCAGGGAAGCTGTCCAGGGCTGATCTAGCTCTTTGCCACTGGGTTGCAAGCACACCTGCAGAAGTGCATGACAGCGATCATGAAGAGTGGAAAGAGAATGAGCATGAACAGCGTGTGGGTGAAGAAAGAGAGGGCCTGGAGGACGAACATTCCTTGAGAGGCTACATGAGGCAAACGAGAATAATTTGTTGGTCGTCTGTTGGTCGTCTTGATAGGGTTGCGCTTATAGGGCTTGATCGTGCAGAAGTATCAGGTACAATTGAAAAGAGGAAAGAATCTGCGGTTGAGGGCAGCGAGAAAGCAACGCCGATGGTCATTGGCCATGGCGGCAGAGCAAATTAGGGTCAACCTACACACATATGCGCGCTGGGAGTACGGCACCCAGGCACCGTACCCCATCAACCTGGATCGGTTATGTATCGTGTACGGTAAGTCTCCGGAAGAGCTCGGCTTTGCCTTTCTTGTCGTTCCGGCTGCTCAGGAAACGCACAGGCAGGAGTAGGGGGGAGATGTCTTCCGTCGACTTCTTTGAGCTGGCGATCATGGCCCTCATCAGAAATTGCTTAGGCAAGGTTCAAATGCACTTGACAATTTCATGAAACTCAATGGCTATCCGAATCGTGCTGAATATGGTAAGAAGTGCTTCCGGAGTTCGGTGGAAAGTGTTTCTGGACTATCAGACAGTCACATTTGATTGAACCTAAATTGAACCTTGCCTTAAAAAGCAAAAACACAACTATATGCGTTGAAAATGCAGCAGCGTGTACCATCTTAGGCAAGAGAGACTTACTGATACCATGGTTGAGGTACAGAAGACCCTTTCAAGACGTCAGTTCTGTGGAACGGTGAGCAACTCGGTGAAAGCCGAAGACTGTCTATCCTTGAATGCAAATCGGAGTGCGGTAGCTTAGTAAAATCTCTTGATGTGGGCTATCAGCAGTGCGATAGTTACCTGTGCGATCAGATATTTATCTATTAGGTGGGGCTAGAACGCCGAAGTGTCGGTAACGCTTTCCCGTTGCGCTACTTACGCCAGAATCCATATCCGACGGTTTCGGTTCGGTTATTTTCTCCTGATGCTTTTGCGTCCCCCCACACTACCCCAATAGATGATTTTCTCCTCGTCTAGATGACGCGCAGCATCCAGTCGCACGCTGGACGGCCTGACTTAATAACCTAAATTTTGTCCAAATAATGGCAGGATGCTGCCGAAGGAAAGGGACTTGCCAAAGTGAGGATGATGGAGCGCAAACATAGAGTAGAAAGGAGGATTCTTCCAGTCGACTCAACATCGTTTTAGGTCCGTTCTTAATATACAGATGTAACGTTGCATTAGTCGGTAGACATTGTATTGTCTCACGTTGTGCGTCTCCATTTAATTGAAGGAAGAGTATTCGGCTATGAAGCACACAAGGTTTTTCCGTCCAGCCATGTTCGCTACACCGCTTATGAATGTGCTACCTAGCCTAGCGCATCACTAACCGTATTAGGAGGAAGCGATGAAGAAATTTGTACGGGTAGTCGCTGTTGGAGCCTGCCTTGCTCTGCTACTATCCATACTGGCCGCGTGTAATCCCAGTCAGAGTCAGTCTAGCGGCACTACGATCCTGACTGTCGGCACCGTCAACAACACTCAAATGGTGCAAATGGAGCAGTTGACGAAACGAGTCTTTGAAAAGGACCACCCCACCATCAAGGTCAACTTCGTGACCTTGCCCGAAAATGACCTGCGTTCTAAAATTACTCAAGATGTCGCCACGAATGCGGGGAAGTTTGACATTGCTACCGTTGGCAGTTACGAGACCCCCATTTGGGCGCACAACGGATGGGTTGAGGACCTCACTCCATACTTTGACAAGATGTCGGCGGGGGATAAGAGCAACTACAACTATGACGATCTTCTCAAGCCGGTCATGTCCACTCTCTCCTACCAGGGACATGCCTATGCGCTGCCGTTCTACGGGGAGAGTAGCATGATGATGTACAACAAGCAGTTGTTCGCGCAACATAACGTGACCATGCCTCTGCATCCCACATGGGATCAGATTGCCCATTTGGCCCAGGTGCTCAATGATCCGGCCCATGGAGTCGCTGGGATTCTGATGCGGGGTCAGTCTGGTTGGGGCATGAATATGGCCCCGCTCGATACCATGATTAACACCTTTGGGGGCAGCTGGTTCGATCTGAATTGGAAGCCCCAGCTCTCCACTCCCCCGGTGCAGCAGGCGGTGACACTGTATGCCAATCTGTTGCAGAACTATGGGGAGCCGGGGGCCTCGACCACTGGCTGGGAAGAGTGTTTGGGCTTGATGTCGCAGGGCAAGGGCGCCATGTTCTATGACGCCACCTCCTTGGCAGGCGTGCTGGAAACGCCTTCGCAATCCAAGGTCGCAGGCCAGATCGGCTATGCCTATGCTCCCACAGTCGTGACCCCCAATGGCAGCCGTTGGCTGTGGGCATGGTCCCTGGACATCATTAAGAGCAGCCGCAACAAGGATGCCGCCTTCCAATTCCTGACCTGGGCCACCAGTTCGCAGTACCTGACGTTGGCAGGCAAGACCTTTGGCTGGGCCAGCGTGCCGCCGGGGACGCGTACCTCGATTTACCAGAACCCGGACTATCAAAAGGCCGCGCCATTTGCCCAGGTCACGCTCGACTCGATTAATACCGCGACTCCAGATCATCCCACGCTCAACCCGGTCCCCTATCACGGCATTCAATATGTGGGCATTCCCCAATTTGAATCGGCTGGGCAGCAGGTGAGTGACCTTATGTCGGCCATCGTTGCCAAAAAAATAACGATCAGCCAGGCTCTCCAGCAGTCCGATCAAATCCTGGCCGCTCAGGTGAATAAGGACAACGCTTCCGGGTACTAGCTTGAGCCTCCGCATGAGGGACCGTCAATAGAGTCGAGAGGAGGCGGTCTCTCATCGATCACTCTAATGGCATCAGATGCGGCTCGATTAGAAAGAAGAAAGGTTGTGCTATGAGTCAAGTAAATCACCCCGTCATGCCGGGAGATCAGGCTGTTCAGGTTGCCACGCAGCCTAAAATGCAAAAGCCTGCCGTGCGACGAGAGCCCGACAGGTGGCTGTACCTGCCTGCGCTCGCGTATATGATCGTGTTGACCCAGATTCCGTTTGTGCTGGCCTTCTGGTTTAGCCTTCACGCCTGGAATCTGTTGGTCCCGTCTGAGGGCTTTCCCTTTGTGGGCCTCTCCAATTACATCACCGTGTTCTTTCAAGACCCCAACTTCTGGCCCATCATGGGCCACACCTTGGAACTGGTGGTCGGGGCGATGGTGCTGGCAGTGATCGGAGGAACGATCCTGGCAGTGCTGTTAAACCGCCCCTTGCCGGGCAGCAACGCCGTGCGTGCCCTAGCAACGGTGCCTTTTTTGGTGACCCCATCCGTCATGGCCTTGTTGTGGAAAAATCTCTTTCTCAGTCCATCCACAGGCATCTTCGATTGGGCCCTGCACCTGGTCGGCTTGCCTGCGGTGGCCTGGTTTTCCTCGTATCCCCTTGAGAGCGTGACCATCATCGTCGCCTGGGAATGGACCCCCTTTGTGATGCTGGTTCTTCTGGCGGGCCTGCAGGCCATCCCCGACGAGGTCCTGGAGGCCGCCAAAGTCGACGGGGCGACAGCCTTGACGACGTTTTGGCGCGTCGTCGTGCCCTTGCTGCGCAAACCCTACGAGATCGCCCTCCTTTTCGGAACCATTTTCGTGTTCCAGACGTTTGGCGAGATTTACCTGACGACTGGCGGGGGTCCTGGCATCGCGACCAACACCTTACCCTACTATACGTACCGAACCGCGTTGCTTTCGTTTCAGATCGGGATGGCTGCCACCCTTGGGGTCATCGGGGTGATCGTAGCGATCCTGGCCGCCAGAGGGATGTTGCGACTCATGACTGAAAGGAGCTAATGGTCATGCAAGCCACTTACAAACAAGCCACTCACAAACAAGCCACTCACAAATGGGCTCAGTCTTTGTGGACGGGCCTGACATATCTGCTGGTTTTTTTGCTGGTCTTTCCGGTGCTGTGGATGGTGATCACCGGGTTCAAGACCGAATCGGCGGCCTATTCGCCAACCCCGACGCTCATCTTCCAGCCGACCCTGGATCAGTTTGCGCTGGCTCTCAATTCGGGCTTCGGGGCCTACCTGACCAACAGCGCCATCGCTTCGCTGGTCTCGACCGCCATTGCCCTGCTTCTGGGGATCCCCGCCGCCTACAGCATGGTCTTCCAGATGAGCAAGAAGGGCTCGGATGACATGCTCTTCTTTGTGCTCTCGACCCGCTTTATGCCGTTTGCGGCTATCCTGGTCCCTTTATACGTGATCATCACGCGGCTCAACTTGCTTGATAATCTCTTCACGTTGATCATCGTCTATACCGCGATGAACCTGCCCTTGATGATCTGGATGGCCCGTTCGTACTTTATGGACCTGCCCAAGGAGACCTTGGAGGCCGCCTCGATCGATGGCTGTACGACGTTGCAGAAGATCGTGGGCATCGTCGTGCCGATGGCTGCCCCGGGGTTAGTTGCAGCGGCCCTGCTGTGCATCATTTTCGCGTGGAACGATTTCTTCTTCGCTGTCTCGTTCACCTATACCAACTCGCCGACCTTACCGATCATGGTCGCGGTCTTTTCGAGTAACGAAAGTCTCTTTCTGGCGAAGGTGTCCGCGCTGGCCACGTTGATCGTCATCGTGCCTGTGGCTCTGGGCATCTATGCCCAGAAGTACCTGGTTCGAGGACTGACAGGTGGTGCGATTAAATAACAAGGCCCTGAGGAAGGAGCTTATACGGTATGGCAACGATGACTGGCGTCGTGTTACCGGGAGATCGGCGACTTGAACTGCGGGAATTTCCCGTTCCGGAGCCGGGGCCTAGCCAGGTGCTGGTGCGCATGAAAGCCTCATCCCTCTGCGGAAGTGATCTACGCGCCATCTACCGGCCACACGACCAGGGGACAGGCCCTGAGGCATACCGTGGCGTCATTGTCGGCCACGAGCCGTGTGGCATTATCGAGCGCGTCGGCCCTGGTGTGCAGCGTTTCCAAGAGGGTGATCGCGTGATCATCTATCACATCAGTGGCTGCGGCTTGTGCCATGATTGCCGTGGTGGTTGGATGATTAGTTGCTCCAGCCCTGAGCGTGCTGCCTATGGGTGGCAGCGCAACGGAGGACACGCCGATTGGCTGTTGGCTGAAGAACGCAACCTCGTTGCCCTTCCTGATGAACTGACCTATCTGGATGGAGCTATGGTTGCCTGCGGGGGCGGCACCTCCTATGCAGCCTGTCTTCGTGCGGACGTATCTGGGCGGGATGTGGTTCTCATCACCGGTCTGGGTCCGGTTGGACTTGGCACGGCACTCTTGTGCCGTGCCATGGGAGCATATGTGGTGGGAGTGGAGGCACTCCCAGACCGACTGGAACTGGCCCAAAAACTGGGTTTCACGGACGTGGTGAATCCAGCAGATGAGCATGCCCGCACTCTCCTCCTGGAAAAGACTGCCGGTCATGGTTTTGAGGTAGCGATTGATTGCTCAGGAAATGCGAATGCGCGTCATATGTGCCTGGACCTGGCACGTGAGTGGGGTCGCGTGGTGTTTGTTGGTGAGGGGGGCACTGTCTCCTTTGCACCAAGTCCACTGCTAATCCACAAACAACTCACGCTCTCTGGCTCATGGGTCTGCAGTTTGCCCCAGATGGAGGATCTTGTCGAATATCTAGTGCGCTGGCGACTCCACCTTGAGGCACTGGTGACCCATCGCTTTGCCCTCGAGCAGGCGAAGGAAGCGTATGAGCTGTTCGACAGTGGCAAGACAGGCAAGGTAGCGATTGTCTGGGAGTAGTGTAACCACAAAGGAGGCAAGGAGATGAAGAATCAGGCAGCAGTGCTGTATGCGCCTCACGACGTCCGCATAGAGGAAAGACCGGTTCCCAAGCCCGGACCCAAAGAGGTGCTGATTGAGATCAAGGCTGTAGGAGTATGCGGCTCCGATGTCCACTACTACGAGCATGGAAGAATCGGTTCGTATGTTGTCCGTCAGCCGCTCATCCTCGGCCACGAGGCTTCCGGCATCATCGTGGACGTGGGAGAAGGAGTGAACAAGGGCAGAGTCGGCGAACGGGTGGCGATTGAACCAGGAATCCCGGACGGAGTCTGTGAGCAGTGCCGCTCCGGGCGCTATAATCTGTGCCCCAACGTCCGCTTCTTCGGAACTCCACCCATTGACGGGGCATTCACCAACTATGTGACCATTCCCGAAAACTTCGCATACAAGCTGCCCGACCAGATGTCAGATGAGGAAGGAGCTTTGATCGAGCCGCTCTCAGTGGGTCTCTGGGCGTGCCGAAAGGCCATGCTCCGAGGGGCAGACCATGTGCTTATCACGGGAGCAGGACCAGTTGGCGTGCTGGCATTGAAGGTTGCGCTTGCCCTTGGAGCGACCCAGATCACGATGACGGATGTCTCTCCACAACGACTTGAGATGGGGCGAAAGCTGGGAGCAACCCGAACCGTGAACGTAGCTGAGACACCTCTGGCCAATGTGGGAGTGGAGGCGGATGTGCTCATCGAATGCTCGGGCAACCAAAAGGCCCTGATGGATGGCATTCGCTCGCTGCGCCCGGCTGGAAAGGCCGTTGCGGTTGGGATGAGCCCGGGCGAAGAGGTCAGCGTGCCGATGTCGTTCCTCCAAAACCGCGAGATCACCCTGACGGGAACGTTCCGCTATGCGAACACGTATGCGGATGCGATTGCCCTGGTTGCCACGGGTCGCATTGATCTCAAACCCATCATCACCGGTCACTACACATTAGAGGAGACCGAGCAGGCACTCCAGGCAACCAAGAATGATCCTGCTAATATCAAATCGATCGTTGTGCCGAAGTAACCTTACATTGCCATGAGGAAGTTTGACATACTTCAAGGGAGGTATAAGTATGCGTGCTGCGATTATCGATACACCCGGTAAGATTCGGGTTGGGACTATTTCCGACCCAACCCCTAAACCAGATGAGCTTGTGATACAGGTGGGAGCCTGTGGTATATGTGGAACTGACTTGCATATTGCTGATGGCGACTCTCCACTGGTACGCTATCCTGTCGTACCAGGTCATGAGCTCGCGGGCGAGGTAGTTGCGGTGGGAAGTAACGTACCGCAAACAATTGGCACCGGCGGGAATATGAAGCCGACTGTGGGAGCTAGGGTCGCAATCGAGCCGAACCTGTACTGTGGCTATTGCGAGTTTTGTCGTACCGGTCACGAGAACTTATGCCTCAACTATTCTGCAATTGGAGTCACAGTAAATGGAGGGTTCGCAGAGTATGTGACTGTGCCTGCCTCTAAAGCATATGTTCTGCCCGAAAACATCTCGTTTCAAGAGGCAGCTCTGATCGAGCCGGTCTCCTGTGCCGTGCATGGCATGCATAGTCTCAATCCCAAGTCTGGCGATACCTTCCTGATTGTGGGAGCGGGTACAATGGGCTTGATCCTATTGCAGTTGGCAGTACGGGGTGGAGCTTCCAGGGTAGCTGTGCTGGACCTCAATACGCAGCGCCTCACACGAGCCGAGCAACTTGGAGCACATCGTACCCAAACGGATATCCACAAGCTGCTTGAGGAGGAGCTGCTTGGCTTTGATTGCGTCATCGACGTCACGGGTGTGGCACGGGCCATGGAAGGCGCTTTCGCGGCAGTCAAGCGTGGGGGCAAGTTTATGGTCTTTGGCGTTGCTTCTCCAGAAGCCAGAATGTCGCTCTCCCCGTTCCGCATCTACAATGATGAGATCACTGTGCTTGGCTCGATGGCGGTCCTGTTCTCCTTTGGGCCTGCTCTCGATCTCATCAGCGGTGGGGTGATAGACACCAAAGCAGTGCTCACCACAGCTCTGCCTCTGGAGGACTTTTCCGACGCGCTGAACATGGTTCGCAAGGGCGAGGGTGTCAAGACACAGATCTTGCCCAACGGCTAGTCCGATCTGGATGGTTGGAGAACGAAGTTGAGCATTATTAAAGTACGAGAGTCCATTGTCAAGTCGAAGCAGAGTTAATTTATTTAAGGAGGTATAACCATGCGTGCTGTTATCATCGATAAGCCTGGAAGTGTGCGGGTCGGCAATGTCCCCGATCCAGCGCCTGAGCCAGACGAATTGATCATTCGAGTGGGAGCCTGTGGTATTTGCGGAACTGACCTGCATATTGCGGAGGGTGAATTTCCGCCGACGCCTTATCCTATCGTGCCCGGTCATGAGTTCGCTGGCGAGATAGTTGCTATGGGCAGCAACATCCCACAAGGAATTGGCACCAAAACGACCAAATTGACTGTCGGTACCAGAGTTGCGATTGACCCGTCGTTGTTCTGTGGCCATTGCGATTTCTGTCGAGCGGGTCATGGGAACCTGTGCCTCAACTGGGGAGCCATCGGAGACACCGTCGATGGTGCCTTCGCTGAGTACGTGAGGGTTCCTGCCGCCAATGCATATGTGTTGCCTGATAACATTTCACTTCAAGAGGCAGCTCTGATCGAGCCGGTCTCCTGTGCGGTTCATGGCATGCACCGCCTCAGTCTCAGGTCTGGCGATACCGTCCTGATCGTGGGAGCGGGCACGATGGGTCTGATCCTAATGCAGTTAGCACTACGTGGGGGAGCCTCGCGGGTGGCCGTGGTGGACCTCAATACCCAGCGCCTGGAACGCGCAGCCAAACTCGGTGCCTCCAACGTCCAAACGGATATCAATAAGCTGCTTGAGAACGAGCCGCTCGGCTTTGATTGTGTCATCGACGTCACGGGTGTGGCCCGGGCCATGGAAGGCGCTTTCGCAGCGGTCAAGCGCGGTGGTAAGTTTATGGTCTTTGGCGTGGCACCTCAAGAAGCCAGAATGTCGCTCTCCCCGTTCCGCATTTACAATGATGAGATCACTGTGCTTGGCTCGATGGCCGTCTTATTCTCCTATGGACCAGCCCTCGATCTCATCAGCGGTGGGGTGATAGATACGAAAGCACTGCTTACCACAGCTCTACCTCTGGAGGACTTTCCCAACGCACTAAACATGGTTCGCAAGGGCGAGGGCGTCAAGACACAGATCTTGCCCAACGGCTAGTCTGATCAGTCCTGATGGAACTTCAGATTGAGCATTTTTACAGCTAGCAGTGGACATGAGAATAATTGACGTCCGTGATGGGGTCACTACCCTAAACAGAGAAGACGAACACTCTTTGCCCAAAAAGGAGGTAAGCTCCATTGAAGACGACTACAATGGATGTCATCGCCTGCGGCGAGTTGCTCATTGACTTTGTCTCGACGCAAGCGGGAGTGAGCTTGGCTCAGGCTCCTGCCTTCAAAAAAGCGCCTGGTGGTGCCCCGGCCAACGTCGCAGTTGGCGTGGCTCGACTCGGCTATCGTGCCGGCTTCATCGGGCAAGTGGGCGAGGATGAGTTCGGTCACTTCCTGGCTGACACGCTACACAGCCATGGGGTGGATAGTACTGGCTTACGGTTCACCACCCAGGCGCGGACGGCTCTCGCTTTTGTTTCCTTGCTGGCTGACGGGGAACGGGAGTTCATGTTTTATCGGCATCCAAGCGCCGATATGCTCTGGCGTCCAGAGGATGTCGATCAGGCGTACGTCGCTCGCACCCGTATCTTTCACTACGGCTCCATCACCCTCATTGGTGAGCCGAGCCGTAGTGCCACCTTGACCGCACTCCATGCTGCCAAAGACAACGGAGCAGTGCTCTCATACGATCCGAACCTGCGTCTCTCCTTGTGGCTCTCTGCTGATGCAGCACGAGCAGGCATCCTCGAGGGCTGGCAACACGCACAGGTGATCAAGGTCAGCGAGGAAGAACTCGGCTTTCTCAGTGAGGAGAACACCCTTGAACGTGCCGCTCGAGCACTGTGGCATGATCGACTGCGGCTCCTGGTCGTGACACAAGGCAAGGCTGGTTGTACCTATTTCACAACGGAAGCTAGTGGTTACGTACCAGGTTTTGCTGTCCATCCAGTCGACACGACAGGTGCAGGTGATGGTTTTGTCGCAGGCATCCTCGCAGGCATCCTCCAAGAAGACCTCACCTGGGACCGAGAGGTGATAGAAAAGGCCCTTCGTCTGGGCAACGCAGTCGGGGCTCTAGCAACCACTCAGATGGGAGCTATCCCCTCACTGCCCACGATGGCAGAAGCGAAAGCATTTCTGCAGCGTGCAGACAAGAACCGTATATAGGGCGGATCATGAATTGTCTCGGGAGGAAGCCGTCAACCACACTGGCATGGGCAAAAGGAGGAGAATATGCAAACACTACTTGGCATTGATCTGGGGACCTCGGGCGTCAAAGCCGCGCTCTTTGCGGCAGACAACGGAGATGTGCTCGCGGATGCTTTTGTTGATTACCCTTTGTACCATCCTCATCCTGGTTGGGCAGAGCAGAATCCTGCTGAGTGGTGGCAGGCGACTCTCAGCGCCGTGCGCACCTGTCTCGTACAAGGGGCCACACAGGGTGCTCAAGTTTCTGATGTCCGTGGGGTAGGACTCTCCGGACAGATGCATGGTGTCGTCTTGCTCGACGCTGAGCAACGTGTGCTGCGTCCGTGTATTATCTGGGCCGACCAGCGGAGCGAGGCGCAATGTCGCTGGATGACGGAAAGGGTGGGGGCAAGCCGCCTCATCGAGTATGTGAGTAATCCTGCCCTGACCGGCTTCACGGCCCCGAAATTGCTCTGGATCCGGGAGAACGAACCAGAAATCTTTGCCAAAGCCAGTACCCTCCTGCTGCCCAAGGACTACATCCGCTATCGCCTCACCGGAGTAATGGCCATGGAGATTTCGGATGCGGCTGGGACTTGCCTGCTCGATGTGAAGCACGGCAAGTGGTCAGAGGAAGTCCTCAAAGCGCTCGAGCTGGCTCCTTCTCTCTTGCCGCCTGTTGTCGCTGCTGATGCTGCCTGTGGCACGATTACCGAGGAGGTGGCCGAGCTTTCGGGATTACGTGCAGGTACGCCTGTAGCTGGTGGTGGGGCCGACAATGCCTGCGGTGCTGTTGGCAATGGCGTCGTGGTGCCCGGGCTAGGTCTCGTCTCGATTGGGACCAGTGGCGTCGTTCTGGCCTATGCCGAGACGCCGCAAGTCGATACCTCTGGCCCCGTTCCGCGTGTGCATACCTTCAATCATGCTGTTCCGCATGCCTGGTACCTCATGGGAGTGACGCAAGGCGCTGGCCTCTCCCTGCGCTGGGTGCGCGACAATATCGGCCTGCTGGAACGAGCGCTCGAACGTTGGACAGCCATGGATGTCTACGAGTTGCTAGCCAAGGAGGCGGAAAGCGTTACACCAGGAAGTGATGGCCTGATATTTCTACCCTATCTCCAGGGTGAGCGCACACCACACCTGGATGCCTATGCGCGTGGTGGTTGGATCGGTCTCACTGCCCGTCATGACCGACGTCACCTGATCCGTTCTGTCCTGGAGGGCGTGGCCTTTAGTCTCAAAGACTGTTTCGCCATTCTCCGTGAGCAAGGATTACAAGTGGAGCAGATGCGTGCGACCGGCGGTGGGGCAAAAAGTCCACTCTGGCGACAGATCATTACCGATGTGCTTGGCGTCGAACTGGTAACGACAAATGCCACCGAAGGGCCAGCCTTTGGCGCAGCACTGCTAGCTGGTGTCGCCGGTGGGGTGTATCCATCAGTGCAGCAAGCCTGTGAGCAAACAGTGCGCATTGTGGAACGTACCGAGCCAAACCCACAGGCGGTCCAGGCCTATGTGAAGGCCTACGAGACCTATCGAGCGTTATATCCGGCATTGAAGCCGATTATCAGCCACCCAACCTAGTTGGTGTTTATAGCGGAGAGCAAAAAGATTGAGCGGTGTGGTAAAATGAGGGCATGAAAGCCTATTCAGAAGATGTGCGAGGGCATTTCCTAACTCAAAAAACTGGGGTAAACTGACTCCAAGAGGAATTGGGCAAGCGCAGTGCCATCGAACGCTTCTTTGGCCGCGTCTTGCTCTTCTTCCACTTACAGCGCCCGCCACTCTCCGGCTGGTCAACCATCGCTCGACAGGTCGCCTTGACCTACACCGCCATCATCATTGTCGCTCTGGCTGCCCAACAAGCAGGCCGTCCTGATCTCATCCGCTCTCCCAAGCGGGTTTTAGCTCATACTTGGGAGGGATTCTGAGTTAAGAAACGCCCTCTCCATACCTTACTAAGATGTCGGCGACCGATAAGAGTAGTTACAATTACGACGATCTCCTCAAGCCGGTCATGTCAACGCTCTCCTTCCAGGGACATCCTTACGCTCTACCATTCTATGGCGAGAGTAGTATGTTGATGTACAACAAGCAAATTTTCGCGAAACATCACCTGACCATGCCATTGCATCCTACGTGGGATCAGGTCGCCCAACTCGCGCAACAACTCAATGATCCCGCAAATGGTGTGACCGGCATTATGCTGCGAGGTCAAGCTGGCTGGGGCATGAATATGGCTCCGCTCGACACAATGATTAACACCTTTGGTGGTCGCTGGTTCGACTTGAATTGGAAGCCACAGCTCAACACCCCTGTTGTACAAAGGGCGGTGACGTTCTATGCTAACCTCTTGCAAAAGTATGGTGAGCCAGGGGCCTCAACTGCTGGTTGGCAAGAGTGTCTAAACTTGATCACTCAAGGCAAGGGTGCGATGTTCTATGACGCTACCGTGTTTGGCGGTGTGCTGGAAACGCCTTCGACTTCCACAATCGCCGGGAATGTTGGGTACGCGTATGCTCCGACAGAAGTGACCGTCAATGGCAGCCATTGGCTGTGGGCATGGTCACTTGGTCTCGTCAACTCCAGCCGCAACAAGGATGCCGCCTTCCAGTTCATCACCTGGGCCACCAGTTCGCAGTATCTGACTCTGGCGGGCCAGACCTTCGGCTGGGCCAATGTGCCACCGGGTACACGCGCTTCGATTTATCAGAACTCCGACTATCAAAAGGCTGCTCCTTTCGCTCAAGTTACGCTTGACTCTATCAATACCGCGACTCCCGATCAACCGACACTCGATCCCGTTCCCTATCATGGCGTTCAATATGTGGGTA
>VBHI01000064.1 GCA_005881495.1 Chloroflexota bacterium | reverse complement strand
CCAGGTTGGGCGTACACCAGCAGCGCTTAGCATGGACCTGTTGACGCCTCAGTGGACAGATGTGTTTTCAGGAAGTGAGACACAGGATAAGCCATATTCCATTTCAACATTTTACTATCGCTGTTGACAGTCTGAACGGCAGAGTGATATGGTGATTCACTGAAGAGTTGCGGCGTCAAGCTTCGATGTATTAGACAAGCGCATCCTCGTTATGACACCCAGGAAAGGATCGCTTTATGACCAACGACACACTTCCAGCAGATTTGCAGGTTCGTGCGCCGGAGCGAGAGGAGCTTGAGGCGGTGACAAGTCTAGCGGGGACAACAAAAAACCTGAGTCTTTTCAACTCAGGCGGTTTCTCACTTGCAGGTATTTTTCACCAAAAGAATTGGGCTACAGCGCTTACTGAAACAAGGATCTTTTCATCTCGAGCCTACTCGCAGTGCTCTCAACCACGTGAGAAATCATGCTGCCTACTTTGCTATGTTTGCCCTTGCCCATGCGCTGCAGCCCACCGGATCTGCCATCATACTGCTGACACACCCTCCTTTCACTACCTATTACCTCTTCCACCCCCTCCACATTTATAGTATACAATACTGGAACATCATTTGCCATCACAGGACGGTCACAAATTATCTAGAAGAATGCTCACAAAGAACGAGATTGCTGCTGGCGAGCCACGCGCATTCCTGCCTGTGTCATTGGTATCTTGTGAATAAATCGTATGATGAACAAAATGTAATTGTCTTTTGCAGACTGCCGCGATGTTTTGTGAATATTCTGTCATATGCCACCTATCCTTTTTCATGGTTTTGTCAGGTTCATAGCCTATAGTATGTTCCATGGTGGAGAGGGAGAGTTGAGACGAAGAAACTGGGCAAGTAGATTGTAGGGGGAAGTCGCTTTTGCATGTGGTCTTTGCAGGCTGAGCAAAGGTGGCAATGTATTTGTCCGAGGTCTTGCTGGTCATGTGGGGAAGTAGAAGCCTCCAGGATTTGATGATCCTGGAGGCTTCTCTGTTGTGAGAGCGTTTATAATTTAATATGTTCTCCTGTCCGGAGTGGGCGAAACTGTGTACCGTCATTGATAAACACTAGCTGTTGATCCTGGATATGTATAATGATGTCGGGCTTGCCATCGCCGTTGACATCACGAATTTCAGCAGTGACTGGTGTCAGGTCCTGCCCATCTCCAAATAGGACGGGTCCCGGGTAAATGCGGGCGTGCGCTGAATCACTGCCTGGTAACTCAATTATCTCTATGTGGCGATTCAGGTTGAGAAAGATAAAGTGTGTTGGATTTGCAGGGCTATCGGTATGTCCGACCACTGCATCTAGCTGGAAGGTACGAGGACGGCCAAATTGTGTATCGTCCTGGTGTATACGCCACCACGAGCTAAAGGAACTCAGGCCATAGACAAGGAGAGCCATCACGAGCATTCCTATAAGAATAGGCAGCATGGGAAAGCGCTGGTGTCTTTGTTCTACCTCAGCTGTGGGAATGGCTATCGCTCTTGTCGTGCCGTCTGCGTTTGTTAGGCCACGGGAGCGACGACGAATCATGGTACCTCCTGGTAGCAGGGGGTCGTCCAGTGTGTCGTGTTCTATTGGTGGCCGATATCTGCGCGCGCTACTGTGACTGCGTGTACTGTACAGGTTATCGTCATCACTTACATCATATTCCACCTGATCAGGCTGCTTTCTTGCCATTATTCCCATGGTCATGCCTCCGTTCTAGAAAATGTTAGAACACTTTTTCCCAATAATCTTACTAGAATATATGTTCTAAGTCAAGGGATTTAGAACGAATTACCTATTTTCTGGGGAAGGTTTGCTATTTCTCCGCCATCAAGTAATCACATTTACACGATGGATGATACCGCGTGCAGACCAAAAGAGCATTTCGCTGGTCCTGTTGTTTGCATGAGTTCTCCTAAGCATACCCCCCGTTTTGCCAGGACAGCTCATGTGGTATGCTCAATGAGGATTGTTCTCTCCGTTTTTCCTGGTCTGCTCAAGAGAGGACAGCGAAAGCAACAACCAATAAACCAGGTTTTTGTCACGAGAAAGGATATATGATGGATACTGCTCAACAAATTGTCTCACAAGTGGTCCACGGTGATTTTGCCGCAGTGGAGCAACGCCTGGCGGGTCTCATCAAACCTTTGCTCCCTGTTGAAGCACTGCGGGCCAGCTGGCAGGGGATTGAACAGCAGGTGGGAGCGTTTCAGGAACAGGGAAAAACGTCTGTGGTGCAGACACAACAGGGTCTGGTGCAGGTGGTCACCTGCGTCTTTGAGCGGGCACGTCTCGATGTGAACATCACCTTGAATGACGCGGGCGAGATCGTCGCTTTAACGATTACGCCTGTGGGAACCGTTGAACAGCAGGCGAACGCGACCTATGAGCCTCCGTCGTACGCGCAGCTCGATCGTTTTCACGAACAAGAGGTGCAAATAGGACACGGAAAATGGGTGTTGCCAGGAACAGTGAGTCTTCCGCAGGGCGACGGGCCGTTTGCGGCGGTGCTTCTGGTGCATGGATCGGGACCACAGGACCGCGACGAGACGATCCCGCCCAACAAGCCGTTCCGCGATCTGGCCTGGGGACTGGCCTCACAGGGCATCGCTGTACTGCGCTACGAGAAACGCACGAACGTCTATGCCGCCAGCTTGAGGAGTGAGAGGGACACACTCACGGTCAAAGAAGAGGTCATTGACGATGCGCTGGAAGCGGTGGCCCTCTTGGGCGAGCGGCCAGAGATAGACGCGCAGCAGATCTTTGTGCTAGGACATAGCCTGGGCGGCTACCTGGCTCCACGCATTGGCGAGGCCGACCCGCAGATTCGTGGCCTGATCATCCTGGCAGGTTCTGCGCGGCCGTTGGAGGATGTGATCCTGGATCAGATGACCTATGTGCTTTCGCTGAGTATGCCCGATCCGGTGGTGCGACAGCAGCAGCTGGCGGTCGTCAAAAAACAAGTGGAGCTAGTCAAAGATCCCAAGCGCTTGCCGACGGCCGCCGCGGCCGACTTGCCGCTCAACGTCCCGGCTGCCTACTGGCTCGACTTGAACGCCTATCAGCCGGAGAAAGTGGCGCAAACGCTGAAACAGCCGATGCTCTTCCTGCAGGGCGAGGGCGACTACCAGGTCACGCGAGATGATTTCCAGATTTGGCAGGACGCGTTGGATGGGCGCGGCGACGTGCATTTTACCATGTATCCCGCCCTCAGCCACCTCTTTATGCCCATAGAAGGCGGGCAAAAGGCCACTCCCGCCACCTACGCCGTGGCTGGTCATGTGGCTGTAGAGGTGGTGAACGAGATTGGGAGCTGGATCAAGCGGATCTCAAGACTCCCGTCTAGCTCATGATACTGACGATGAGAAGGCGACTCTCCCTTCAAGACAAGTAAACAGTGGTTAATGCCTTTTTCTATACTCAGTGACGTAATAGAAAACTGCAGCGAAGACGCTCATAAAAAGAAATGCCAACAGCCAGTAATACTTCTCGCTACGAGACAAGTTGTCATTTCCACCCAAATCCCAGGCCATCCATAGCCAAAATACTACCAACGGTAGAGTTATAATCAATGGAATTACAAATTGCCTATCCATCGCAGCTCCTTATTTGTTTATTACAGCGCACAATGTTCATAACAGGGGTTGTAACCAGAGTCAGCTCCCAAAATGGAATGGTCTCGATTCCTCTTGAAGCTCCTCGGTCCATTTTTTTATGGAAACGGGTGACATCCAGGCGGGTGGCATCCAATGGGTGCTGTGCCAGAGATGAGGACGGTTAGGAAACGCATGCCTTCGGCTATTCCCAAATTACGACGAAGTTCAGCTTGTGTCAATCGCCATCCTGCTCAGGCCGGAACTGCATGTGACTTTGGGAGCAGACTGTGATTTTATAGCGCTGTGGTAGCTTGTGTTCGAAGAGCCTATGCCAGGTATCCTCCACGTATGGGCAATAAAAGGCTGTACTTATCCAGCCGCAGTCGGGACTGCCTTCTCAACCCTCGCAACAGTACTTCCACTGCTGGCGCGTCCCCCCCGCAACTCGATCTCCTTCAGGAAGAAGAGGGCCACCAGACCAACTGTCAGGATGACCGTGCACAGAATAAAGACATCATGGAGGCCTTGTACCAGACCTGCCTTCATTGCCTCAATCACTTGATTGAAGAGTGCCAGGCCTTGCTGTCCTTGCGCGGCAAACTCCGCGCGTACCTGTGCCAGCGCATCCGGCGAGAGCAGTGCCTGTGGATTACTGAAGGTATCCAGCGCCTTTGCTGGCAGAGCCTGCTTCACAGTTGTCGGCAGCGCATTTTGAAACGCGGGCCGGTATGCTGAATACATGACCGATCCCATCGCAGCCAAAGCAATGGTCCCACCAATGGAGCGGAAGAAGGTCAGTGTCGAGGTCGCTTGACCAATCTTGGTCGGCAGTGCATTCTGTACAATCAATGTGTACAGCGACATGCCGGTCCCCATGCCCATGCCCATAACCAGCATCGCAACCAGGACATCAGTGTTGCTCGATTGAAGGCCAAGGCGGAGCAAGAGCCCTGCACCAGCAATACTGATGGCCATGCCGGTAATAGCCAACCACTTGTACCTACCCAGGCGCGAGACTAACTGCCCGGCGAGAATACTCCCGAACACCGATGTGAGCGTGAGTGGTGTCATGATGAGGCCACTATTGGAGATAGAGGTTCCAATCACTCCCTGGATAAACAGCGGGATGAAGAAGATGCTGCCGAAGAGACCCATGCTAAAGACGACTGTCACAATGGTTGAGACCGTAAAAATGCTGTTCTTGAACAGGCTTGGCTCAATAATCGGTTGCCCCTTCCGGCGCTCTAGCCATGCCTCGTAGAGAACAAAGGCCACCAATGCCACTACCGCGAGCGCGAACATGCCGATAATTGGTGGTGAGAGCCAGGCATATTGTGTTCCCGCCCAGGTAAATCCCAGCAAGAGCGGCACCGTTCCAATGATGAGCAAGGCCGCACCGATGTAGTCAATTGAGACCTGCGTGGCCCCTCTACGCAGCGGGGGCATGAGGAAGATCAACACCAGCAGTGCCACAATACCGATTGGCAGGTTCACATAAAAGACCCAGCGCCAGGATGCATACTCCGTGAGCCATCCCCCAACGGTTGGTCCAACGATCGCTGAGATGCCAAAGACGGCCCCCGTGACCCCCTGCCATTTGCCACGTTCGCGCGGGGTGAACAGGTCCCCTACCACGGCGATGGCAATGGGCAGGAGCGCTCCGGCACCTAGTCCCTGAAAGGCGCGAAATGCAATCAACATGTTCATCGATTGCGATGCCCCTGACAGTGCGGACCCCACAAGAAATAGCACGACCCCGATGATGAAAATCACTTTGCGCCCAAACAAGTCGGAGAGCTTGCCATAGATGGGCACCATCACCGTCGATGTCAGCATATAAGCGGTCGTGACCCAGGTATAGCGGTCAAACCCCTGGAGGTCGACAGTGATCCGCGGCATAGCTGTTGACACAATCGTCTGATCCAATGAGGCCAGCAGCATGACCAGGAGTACGCCGGTCATGGTTAAGAGGGTATCACGTTGTGAATAACGTGGCTGTTCTCTGCTTACAACTTGAGCTTGAGATGATATGGTTTCCATTACCTACTCTCCTTCAGCGGCACTTTCTGGTAGCAGAAGATGATGTCGAGCTACATAGGTCATATGCCTTCCCTTGCCTCTTGACACTCTGCATTATTTGCGGGGAGACATGCTTTGTGGAGGACGAAAATCTTCGGGCTGAGCAGGATACCGAGGCAATCCTACCGCTGGGCCGAGCTCCCGCGTCGGAACTGAGAGCCGCCTGGCCTTGCGCTCCAGGACGATGGCAATCACCTCGACGACACTTTCCAGATCAAGGATGCCCGTATTGAGCACCAGGTCATACAGGTGCGGATCACTCGGATGCCGGTGGTAAAACTTCTCCAGATAGCGAGCATGCTCCTGGTCTTTCTTCAGCATACGGGCTTGAGCCGCCTCCCGCTCCAGACCTTCCCGGCTCATGACATAGACGAGACGTGCTTCAAGGGGTGCCACGATGCGCACATGCAGCACATCACGCCTCTTCGCCAGGTACGCCTGGGCCCCACGACCGACGATCACCACCTGTCCCGAGGCAACGGCTCCTTCAATGACCCGGCTGCGTGCTTCGTAGAAGGCTCTCGAATCCATGGTGAGCGGAATTTCTACAGCAACAGGCATGGTTGGCTGAACTAGTCGCAGGCTCTTTAAAATCCGTGCAGCCAGGCTCTCCACACGCTCATCATGCTCCTCCGCTTCCTCCTGGCTGACATGCAACTGCTGTGCCACTCGTACGACCACTTCATGGTCAATCAATTCCCATCCCAGGCGTAGGGCCAGGCGTGCGGCAATTTCACCACCGCCGCTGCCATATTCGCGTGAGATGGTGATGGCACACATCTTGGCGCTGGTTTTGCGATCCTCATCCATACTGTTTCCTTCCTGAATCTCTGGTCTCTCTCCTAATATGTTGTAGTGTTCGGGCAGAAATTAGCAAGGTCTAGCATAGATGACATTGCTAAATCAGTGTAAATGAGCAAATTTGCTGCTGTACTGAGCGCTTTTTAATTCCCAAACGAAATCCCCAGGCCACGAGCGGCCTGTACCAGTTCACCATCCGACGGCACGCTCTTGAGACCGGCGATAGCATCCTCGATTGGTACATCCACAATCTCATTGCCGCGCAACGCCACCATGCGGCCCATCCCCCCACGAGCGATTAGATGCACGGCTGCCGTACCAAAGCGCGTCCCCAGCAGTCGGTCAAATGCCGTCGGCGCACCGCCGCGCTGCAAATGGCCGAGAATCGTGGCACGCGTTGCCGAGATGCCGGTGGCAGCGATCTGCTCCGCAACCTGCTCGCCAATGCCGCCCAAGCGCAGGCTACCGCCCGACCCCACTCCCACATAATGTGGCTGGCCTGCCACCTCCATCGCCCCCTCGGCGACGACCACAATGCTGAAGCGGGAGCCAGAACGGTTCCGCTCGGCGATCTTCTGGCAAAGGATATCTACATCATAGGGTATCTCTGGAATCAAAATCACATCGCTGCCACCGGCGATACCTGCCTCCAGGGCGATCCAACCAACAGTCCGCCCCATGACTTCGACCACCATCACGCGATGGTGGCTCTCAGCAGTGGTGTGCAGCTTATCAATGGCCTCGGTGGCGGTTTGTAGAGCCGTGTCGAACCCAAAGGTGAGATCGGTCGCCTGCAGGTCATTATCAATCGTTTTAGGAACGCCCACCAACTGCACGCCAAGGGCTTGTAGATCCTTGGCGATGTGCATCGACCCGTCACCACCGATCGTCACTAAGACATCCACACCCAGCCTGGCCAGGCGGTCCAATGCCTCCTGCGAGCGATCCACCACTTGCGTCTTACCGCCAATCGTTACATTCATCGCAAACGGATTGCTGCGACTGCATGTGCCCAGAATCGTGCCGCCGCGCGGCAAGATCCCGCGCACTTCGGCCATCGTGAGGGGGAGCACGCGTGCCCCCTCATACCCTAACAAACCATCGAAGCCATCCTCGATACCCACAACCTCCCAACCATACTCGAGGATGGCAGTTTTGACAACCGCACGGATAACCGGATTCAGCCCTGGACAATCACCGCCTCCAGTGCTTACTGCAATGCGTCTCACACGTTTTTGCATCATTTGCCTCTTTCCTGTCTCTCTTGTGTTTTCGCCGACTAATGCTTGACTACTACCGCCAAAAGTATGCCGGAACGCTCCGGCGTTTTCCACCACGAAGCGCCTTACTATTTGCACGCGCTTCGTGGTTGCCAGGACCCGCACGACAGAAGGAGCGAGCACTCCCGCATGTAAATCATTTACATCTCTTTTGTGCTATCATTCAACGTCTTCGTCCTCGCCTGCACGTTCACACGCAGGGGGGTTCTGTGTTGGATGGCCGCACATTGAACCACCAATCACCATAGTCGAACGTCAGGCCATCGGTCGTGACCTGAACAATGATACCGCGGAGCAGGGAGGCGGCCAATTGCGGGGATGAAAGCCGCATATCGTGGCCCACGGCAATCTCCGGCACGTTCAAGTAGTGAGGGGCAGCACGGCCAATACGATAGGCGACTTTGTCTGTGAGATTCTCGCCAGCGATGCCGCGCACATCATAGGCTTTGAAAAGAGTCAGATCAACAGGAACAGGTGCAGTACTCATCTCCAATTCCTTCATGTTGCAGGTCTCTCGCCGCCTGTACATCGGCCTTGCCAGGTTTCAAATAGGGCGCGACGCTCTCTCCATCCAGGATGTACGGCGTGTGCCGTTGGGAATGTCGAGCACCGCATCGACTGCCTTGGCGCGCAAGCGGATCTGGTGCTCATCAATCGTGATCTTCATCGCCTCCAAAAGGTTCATGAGAAAGGGCCATTCTATGGTGGGGTCACGAGATCATCTTGACGTTTTTGTACGCTAAGAACGGCTTGGAAGGACGCTTCAAAGACATTGCTCATTCTTCCCAGCGTGCTCACAGCTTGACGGAGTGTCACGCCAGTCTCTCTGAGGAGTGTAGCTGACCACAAGGAGACTAGACAGTACCCAAAAGGAGTATTTCCGGGGTGATTTTTACCAGGCACCTGGGAGGACGGGTGGTGTTGCAAAGCCAGTCTATTTGGCATGGTGGCCTCAACTGAACAGGAACGACTACGGCCTGCTCGCTGCGTTCCGTGACACGTTGTTGCAACATCACCCTGCTTCTTCTTCACCGCCGAGGGGTACTGGATCCTCGCACCAGTAACAGCCCCTTCAGGATCACCTGACGCGTGGGACGATCGGGATCGGCAACGCTCCTCACCTCCCTCTGCGTCCTTCCCATGGACGGACTCGTTCAATACAGAGGGCTTGGCAGGTACGTTCCAGCTACTCCCGAAAGAAGGGGTCCTATGGTTTGTCAGACTGAACCGGCGCGGACGGTTCTCCTGGTGTAGCCATGTTACCCAAAGGGTAGGAGAGACGAGGGCCACCCCGGTAGGTAACACCCTGTTGGGTAACACGGTCCTGCCAACGCACGTGAAGGAGTATGCGATGCCAAAAAGCGCCGACTATACGCTTACCTGGTCGTCCTCCTCTCAGGCACATGTCTAGCCAACACGAATGAGCCATGATACAATACTGCCATTACGTAAGAGGAAAAGCGGGGGTATGTTGCTTTGTTTAGCACACTACACCTGAAGCGGATACACAAGTTTCGCATGTTAGATATCATCATCACGCTGGCGGAAGCTTTTCGCGCACAGCATAAACAACTCTATATGGTAGGTGGGACGGTGCGCGATGTGCTGCTGCACCGGGAACAATCCAATGATGCCGACCTGGCAACTGATGCGCAGCCTGAGGAGATCAAACGGCTGGTCGCGCCAACACGCCCAAGTGCGGTGGTGCTGGTAGGCGAACGTTTTGGTACTGTGCGCCTGCATTATGGCGGCGACATTATCGAGATAACCACCTTCCGCACTGAGCGCTATAATCCGGAATCGCGGAAACCGGAAGTGTGCTTTGGTACAAGATTAGAGGATGACCTGCTGAGACGCGACTTTACCATTAATGCCCTGGCGCGCGATCCCCTCAATGGAGATATCATTGATCTCTTTGGCGGGCGGCAAGATCTAGAGGCCCATATTTTACGCGCGGTTGGGAATGAGCCAGACAAGCGATTTGATGAAGATCCACTGCGTCTGTTGCGCGCGGTGCGTTTCGCTTCTCAACTTGACTTCACGATTGAGCCAGAAACAAGACGCTCGATTTTACGCCAGGCTGCAAAACTACAGAAGATTAGTCGTGAGCGTATTCGCGATGAGATGAATAAACTACTTATCTCACCACATCCGGCGAAGGGGCTTGACCTGCTGGTTGAGCTAGGCTTGATGGAGTGGATTATACCGGAAGTAGTGGAGCTACGCGGGGTCAGCCAGCAGCTAACGCGCTCTATCTCCTCTAAGGATGTCTATGCACATGTGTTACGCGTGGTAGAACGTTCATCGCCCCGCTTAGCGACGCGCTGGAGCGCACTGCTGCACGATATTGCCAAGCCGCGCACGAAGAGTGTCGAAGAGAATAAAATCCATTTCTTTGGACACGAGGATGTGGGAGCATATATGGCGCGGGATATACTCAGAAGGCTGCATTTTGATCGAGATTTTATTGAAAATGTGTCAAGGATAGTGCGCCTGCATATGCGGGCGAACGCTTATACCAGTGACTGGACTGATGGGGCCGTGCGGCGTCTCATGCTGGATAGCGGAGAGGTTCTGCCTGATTTGCTTGATCTTTCTCGCGCAGATATTACGAGCTATCGGGCAGATAAGATTTCGCGTGCCGCGGCGCGTGTGGCTGAATTGGAGGGACGCTGTCAGTGGCTCAAGGAGGAGGCAGAGCGTGTTCCGCTGAAAAGTCCGCTGGATGGAAATGAATTGATGGCACTTTTTGGCCGCAGTCCAGGTCCGTGGCTGCGCCCTTTGAAAGATCATCTGCTGGGCCTGGTTATTGATGGTGTGCTTTCACCTGATGATAAAGAAGGAGCGGCAAGAATCGCGCGCGATTTCTTAGAGGGGACGGAGGGGGATGGTCGATCAACAGGTACTCGCGAATGATAAAGTTGAAGTGAATCTCGTAGACGGCTGACTATTTTTGCTTTTCCACATTTCACGATATTTTCCGCAGTAAAGGACTCAACCATGACGAAGGTGAATAAACAAGGACCACAAAAGCCGGAAAAGAAAACTGGCACCGCAAAGACGACCGCAGCGAAAAAAACAGGCGCCGCTCAGGAGCAGGTGGTTGCACCCAAGGATAGCGCGCCAGCAAATAAGGGCAAGCAGAGCGCACAGAGTAATCAGCCGCGCATCGGTGGTACGGCTGCCCCTGGAGCGAAATCCACGCGGCCAAAGGAGATCACATCGACGAGTCCCCAGCAGCAACAGGCCGAGAGTTACAATCGCGATATGCGCCGGCGAATGGAACACCTGGGCACGGGGCCGGCTCAGGCTAGCAGCGCGAAAGATCCAAGGCAGAAGCGTCTTGAGAAGAGGAAGAGACGCGCCGAGGAACGCAGACAAGAGGTAAAGAAGGTGGCGGCTACCGGGCCGCGCAAAATTTCTTTAGGCCGCAGGAACACGTATTTCTTGATTGCGGTGGTGGCTGTTATTATTCTGGTTATTCTTGTTGCCTATTTTATCAACCATCATTAAGTAGCCCCTTCAGGGGTGGGGGCAGGTTTGTAGGGCGACCGCACGTTTTTTGGGCGACCCGAGGGTCGCCCCTACTATGATCAATTTCGCGCCCAGGGGCGGATGGTGTCGTAAATTAGTGGGCCGAGAGTGACAGGGGCGTCGCTCCAGGTGTAACAGGCCAGCAGCGCTTCGTGTATAGAGGCGGCTTCAGCGTCGCTACGAGCGTGGATTTCCACCAGTGGTTCACCAGCCTGGCGGTATTCACCCACCTTTGCCTGCAAAACCAGGCCGGTACGGTGATCGATTGGCTCACCTTTTTTGAAACGCCCTGCACCAAGGTGCATACTTGCCAGGCCTATCTGTTCTGACTGTATCCCGGCGATATACCCACTGTGTGGCGCTGTCAGCATGGAACGTACAGGGGCGGTGGGCAAAAGATGTGGCAGTTCGATCTGCCGGGCGTTGCCACCTTGAGCCGCGATGACCTCGGCCAGCTTCGCAACGGCAGCTCCTGATTGTACAGCATGTTGAACACGCTCCACTGCTTCGGGGAAACTGCTAGCGCTTTCCGTCATGACCAGTAATTCCGCCGCTTCATGGTAACAAAGCTCGGAAACGTCGCGCGGACCTTTGCCATGGAGAATTGAGATTGCCTCGGCCATTTCCAGCGCATTGCCGATAGCATGACCCAGGGGTTGATCCATGGAGGTGATGGCAGCAACCGTATGCAGGCCTGCCAGGCGTCCAATATCAACCATCGTCTCCGCAAGGCTACGCGCCTGCTCTACCGTCTTCATAAACGCGCCTGAGCCAACCTTGACATCCAGTAGTAAGTGCGATGCTCCAATGGCCAGTTTTTTACTCATAATGCTGGCCGCGATAAGGGGAATGCTCTCAATGGTGCCGGTGACATCGCGCAGCGCATACATTTTGCCGTCAGCCGGCGCCAGGTCGTGCGATTGACCTGCCAGAACAAGAGAGTGTTGCAAGAGTATGCGCATAAACTCTTCGCGAGAGAGCTCGGAACGAAATCCTGTGACGGACTCCAGTTTATCGATGGTACCGCCAGTGTGACCAAGGCCTCGTCCAGTCATCTTGCCCACCGCGACTCCACAGGCAGCCACCAGTGGCGCTACCGCCAGGGTCACTTTGTCACCGACCCCGCCGGTGCTGTGTTTATCTACGACGGGTGAGATGACATCGCGCACATGAAGCTCTTCACCAGAATGCGCCATGGCCAGGGTTAAATCACTGGTCTCGCGGGCATCCATACCGCGCCAGTACACAGCCATTAGCCAGGCCGACATTTGATAATCTGGAATTTGCTCACGGATATACTCAGCAATGAACCAGTTTATCTCCTGTGTACTGAGTGTATGACCATCGCGCTTCTTACGAATGAGTTCTACAGCGTCCATACGGTTTCCTCACTCTTCTGAGAGTACAATGCGCACAGAGTCAACTTCAAAGCCGTTGCCAGTCTCAATCTGGTAGCGGTTCAGGGTCTGGCCACCCAGGCGTACATTGCGGTCGAAGACAAGCTGGCCATTCGTAAAAGAATAGAGACCGGGGTCACTTGGCAAGTAGCCCTGAATGACAATGGTTTCGTAAGGCTCTTCTTGCGTCTCTTTGAACGCTTTGAGCAGGGTAGCGACCTGTTGCCATGCAACACTCTTTGGATAGGTTATGCGCGTCGTTTTTTTCCGTTTGTTGTCCGTTGTGGTATCCAGGATAGTGTAGGCCAGCGCACCTGCTTCGAGCGCGTGAAGATGTTCAAGAGTATGCGGCGGGAATGGAGCAGGAGCTTCGGGGGCAGGAGGTGCCGGCGCAGGAGGACGCGGTGGAGGTGGCGCTTCGGGCTGCCTGGTACGATGTGCCTGTTGAGGTGTTGGGGCAGCATGTGATGGATAGCCGGAGGCTGGAGGTACCGGGCGTGGCTGCTGGTACGGTGGTTGCTGACGTGGCGCTGATGTTGGGTAGCCCTGCGGTGGTTGCTGGCCTGCAACAGGTTGTTGGGATGGTGGAATTCTTAGATCGCGTCCACAATTTGTGCAGTAGGTTGATCGCTCTGAGTTACGACCACAATAGGGGCAACGCATGGTTTGCTCTCCCATCTTTTTTTTTGTCACGATACTTTTGCCTGTAGGATATCATTATGTCATTTTTCAGGAGAAGAGGTGTAGAGCAGTGAGTTCGTGGCCTAGTAGGGGTGATCCTCTATTTCATGTTAGGCCTGTTTGGTGATTGCTTCGATTAATTGCGCATTGGAGGAGGTTTTTTCGAACAGGAGGATGACCTGTTCGGTGATTTCGCGGCGGGGTAGGTCGGCCAGCTTGCGGCGCAGGATTGCCATGGTGCGCAGTTCGGGAGGTGTTAGTAGGCGTTCTTCCTGGCGAGTGCTCGAGGCTGCGACATCGATGGCGGGAAAGATACGGCGGTCGGCCAGTTCGCGTGAGAGGCGTATCTCCAGGTTGCCGGTGCCCTTAAACTCTTCGTAGACGACCTCGTCCAGGCGGCTGCCTGTCTCGACAAGGCAACTGGCAATGATGGTGAGGCTGCCGCCTTCTTCGAGGGCGCGGGCGGCTCCAAAGACGCGCCGGCCTACCTCTAGTGCACGGGCATCAATACCGCCGGAGAGGGTGCGCCCACCTCCGTAGTTACCTCGTTGACCACGCGGCCTTTCCCACAGATCACTATTCAGGTTGTGGGCGCGCGCCAGGCGCGTCAGCGAGTCGAGGATGATGATCACGTCTTTTCCCTGTTCGGCCAGCCGTTTCGCATCAACCAGGGCCTGCTCGACGATGCGTCCATGGCGCGCGGACTCCTGGTCAAAGCTGGAGGCATAGAGCTTCACATTTGGCCCCTTCACTTCCATACGCCATTCGGTGACTTCTTCGGGTCGTTCATCCACAAGGCAGAGGAATAGGCTGGCATCAGGATGGTTCTTCAGGATGGCGGCGGCAATCTGGCGCAGAATAGTGGTTTTGCCGGCCTGAGGTGGCGCAACTACGAGGGCACGTTGGCCAAAGCCGAGAGGCACAAAGAGGTCCATCAGGCGCATGGAGATGGGAGTTGGGCCGGTCTCCAGGGTAATACGGCGGTTGGGATGGATGGCAGTCAGTTTTTCGAAGGGGGTACGCGTTGTTGGCACTGATGGTTCCTCGTTCTTTTTGAATGATGGTTGATGATTGGTAGTTGGCGTATTGGTGTTTTGGATAGTGTATCATATGGGGGATAGGGGGGTAGTGAATTTATGCTCAAGTTGCTAATTTCGTATTGATTCCAAATCACAGATAGTATTAACAAATTGGTGAATCCAGGCAGTAGAGTCCTGGAGCGAACAATTATTGTCAATGATCTTGACTTTCTGCTTATCAACAACGTAATCTCGTTCGAGAATTTGAGGTAGATATTGCCCATTATCCTTGTTATAGTAAGAACTAAAGATATCATCGGAGACAAAAAAATCATCCTCCGAAATTGGGTTGGAGATGCGCTCGCTAATACGTCTTTTGCAGGATCTTCCGATGGAGACCAACGTCTATAACTCCAAATAATGGGGTTGGGGTCCCAACTTATGATACAGTTTCCGCCCTCACGTTGCCCTATTTCAAGCGCCTCGTTAGTGCCTTGCATTACTAACGCTCTTACTCCAGCTACAGCAACCTCAGCCGGATATCGCTGCAATACCTCTTTTAGTCTCCTATATTGGTAAGATTGTACACCTAAACGCACTGTCACTTTTGGAATTTCCAGCAACCCGGCAGGTAACATTGGTCTTCCCACTGCAACACGTCGTGCATCAAGACGGTATTCGCCTCCCAGAGCTACACGCAGAGTTTCAGCTCGACTCCGCGCCTCCTCAAGTGGCATCCCCTTTAGTAATAGATAATATCTATCAGCATTCACATGGTACAATCGACTTAATCCTGGGTTTGAGAGAAGTTGCCCTCGTATCCGTAAGCCTACCTCCCTACTTAAGTTTCTCGCAACCTGATCCCCGTACTTCGTGGCAAGGCTGCTCTGGTTATCTATATCAATGGCAATGAAGGAAACCACTTCCTCAGATTGTATCTCCATGAGGTCTTGTAAATGAATTTCAGTAAGCAACACTTCTACATCATTAATAAAGTCGTTTTCTGACAAAAACTCCTTAAACGAGGGATCAACGACCCCGGGATTCGTTATCCATTCCCCGATTCTTCCTGTTACCCGTAGACGAGCGTGGTATGTCACCAGCAGTTCTTCCAGCATCCGCGTGATTAGTCGCAGCACTCGTTGATCAGCTATCGAGAACGCATCCATTTCTTTAGAGGCGATATAGAGTACTGCTATCGACAGTCCATAATCTCCTGCAATCGGAATAGCGATAGCTGAGCGTGTTGTTTCCTCCAGGTCACGATAGGCCAGGATTATATCTTGAGGCGCGATCTTCGGTCGGTAGATGACATGCCCACTCTGGTAGGCTCGAAAACTCAGGCCTGGGTCTTTCATGTGAACTGAAGTTACCCCCACCTGATGTGGTGAGCACTGACTTTGTGCTCGCACCACCAGATGGCGTTGTTGAATTGGCAAGTCAGGATCTCTCGGGAGGAATAACAAAGAATAATGCCATCGATCCTGACCATCTGGCGTTTTCCCTCCCAGTTCCACTACCATATCCGCGAGATTGTTGAGTACCTCATCGAATGCGTTCGGGTTCGTAAAATCGGTAACCTGGTACTCCCAGTCCCGCATACCAAAGTCGAAGCAGGGCTGCCATTGCTCCACATGTTGATAGAGTAGATCCAGAAGACGTCGAACAATTTCTACAAGGGAAGAGTTCAGAGACAAAGCTTTGGCTGCCCTTTGTATCACAATCAAGACGTTATCTTGCCGCTTACCCTCTCCTATTACTGGGAACGGCTGGATGCGAAAATCACTGGGAAACTCAAAAGAAGGGTCTGCATCAAGGAAGCTATAGAAGGAGCGATTCTTATTTAGCCAACCGACAAGAGAGGGGCCTACTTTGGGTTGATCTCCCGGTAGATAGTTTTTTTTGAGAGCTTCTTTTTGTTGCAGGGGAATTATCAATCCTGCTTTGGTATCTTGCATATCTTCACAAAGTAACATCAGTGATAAACGAAGCACTTGCGATACAAAATATCTCCAGAATACTTCTTTAATCGTTCGTCCTATACGCTCCTCAATGGGTATATGTTCGACTTCATGAACTTGCTTGATTTCGTAGCTGGCGGTT
>VBHI01000399.1 GCA_005881495.1 Chloroflexota bacterium | reverse complement strand
GGCTGGGAGGGTCCTTCACCGCGAGCAAAGTCGACTGGATTCGGGCTGCCTACGACATTCCACTGGACTGCCCCGAAGGGCCTGGATTCTGTCCCAGCGGGCAACGAGGCGATGGGCGCTACTCCGCCCTGGCAGCGGCGGAACTGCTGAATGTGAACGTTTCGACGATTGCTGATTGGTGCAACACAGGGCGGTTGGAGTGTGTGCGAGCAGGCACCCAAGGCCCTCGGTGGATTAGGCTGACACCGGAGATCATCGCAGAGCTTCGCAAGCCGGTTCAGCGCCATTGGAAACGACGGAACTCTCGCCAGCACGAGCAAAATATGGTCCAGTAGAATCACCGTGGGTCGGCGGATCCGATCCACGGCGACAAGGTAATCCCGAAAGCAGCCTGTAAGGAGGGCAGTATGAACGAACCATCGGAATTCCTAAAGGACGCGTCTTGTTCGTCCCTGGCTTGGGTATCTCGACCCGTCTCACAGGCATCGGTTTGAACGTATGCTGCTTGAGTTCCTCTTGCAAGGTCTCAATGAATTGTTGCCGGAACTTCTCATTCTCGAAGTCCTTCTTGTTCACGTCGTTGAAGTCCTTCCAACTCATCCCGTCCATGCCAGCCGTTCCCGCACCGTCGTTATCCAGGACATGCTGGAGAGCCTCTTCAATCCACTCCCGTTTGCACAGTAGATGGTACAGGTCTTCAAAGTGATGGGTTCGTTCTGTTTCTGCTTTTCGGGCTAAACCTTGTTGAGCTTTGATGATATCGGACATACCTATCCAGTCCTCTCGTACTCTTCTCGGTTTATGAGATAACTGCCACCCTTCCCCGCAGTCCAGTTATTAGCTGGCATTCCTGAGTACTATGGTGGCTCTGACTGCTTCCTCGCTCATCAGGTGCAAGCACCCCTAGCCCTTTCGGGCAAGCTTGGAAGCTCTCACAAGTTTACCAATCGACACGCTACGATCACCTTCGGGTCGCTCCTCTAGGCCGGATACAGATGCGTCTCATCTGCCGTATCGGTAGGCTAGTTTCTACCCCTCTAACATCGCCATTCGCTAAACGCAGTGTAACTTTCGGACGTAAATGCCGTGTACGCCCTAACCGATACTCACGGTTATTCCTTGCGGATTGGCTATCATCAGGCCGTGTCACTCTTAACGACCCATCAAACAAAGCTTTCTTTCGTAACCCTGGTGATCTTTGGCTAGCAGACCGCTTCAGGGGAGATAGCTTTCCTCTGGCGTCCACATTGTCCGTGCAGCTCTTTCACCGCCAGATGCTTCCTCTGGCAGCTACGCTCGTAGCCATCAGCCTTTTAGGGGAAGACTGAACCCTACCAACAAACTCCTTTGTTTGTTGCTTCAGATAGTGTCAAAAGGTAAGTGCTTGTCGCACCAGCATTGTAGAGTTCCCTGCACCGGTCTAATGTCCAGGTGAGCGATTGCGCCTGTTTTTTCGTGGGATACAATCTGAATTTGTAGGCTTGCTTAGGCATGCTTCTGGTTCTCAATATACTGCTTAATGACGCTTAAAGGCGCTCCACCCACCGTCGAAACGAAGTAGCTGTTTGTCCAAAGCGTTGGGAGCTTCCGTTTCAGCACGGGAAACTCTTGGCGCAAGAGCCGTGATGAACGCCCCTTGATGAGTCGTACTAGCCGATGTATCCCGAATTGCGGGTTTACCTCTACCAGCACATGCACATGATCGGGCATGACTTCCAGACTGAGCACTTCTGCCTGATGCTCCTGGCACACCTCGCGCATGATCTGGGTCAGCCGCATTGCTACCTCCTCTACCAGCACCTTACGCCGATATTTGGGACACCAGACGACATGGTACTTGCACGAGTAGTAGACATGGTGGTTGGACTTGTAGGCTATCTTGTTCATACAGACAGTATACGGCATCGAGTCATATACTGTCAATAGTCCTACTTACCCCACTTCCCAAGCCACCTAAAGAGGAACGGCGCTTATATCCCCAGAGCTAAAGCTCAGGGGTTTTACGCGCCGTTTTGATAAGCCCGGGTCTCTTCATTTTTATATTCTTCTTATTACACTTCAACCGACATCGCTACTGCCCCACCACCTCCAAGGCACAGCGTCGCCAGGCCACGGCCGCCGCCGCGCCGCCGCAGCTCATGGATCAATGTAATCAGCACGCGAGAGCCGCTTGAACCAATGGGATGCCCCAGCGCAATGGCACCGCCGTTCACATTCACCCGCGACCAATCCCAATCCAGTTCTCTTCCGTTCGCCAGTGTCTGCGCGGCAAATGCCTCGTTCACCTCGACCAGGTCAAAATCCCCAATCTTCATGCCCGTGCGCTCCAAGAGCCGCTTCACCGCACGCGTGGGGGCCGCGAAGATGTAGCGTGGCGTAATGGCAGCCGAGGCATAGCCGGTGATACGCGCCAGCGCCGTTAATCCGTGGGTCCTTGCGAAATCTCGCTCCGCCACCACCGTAGCCGAGGCTCCATCGCTCAGGCCGGGCGCGTTACCAGCCGTCACCGACCCGAACTCCTGGAATGCCGGCATCAGTTTCGCCAGCGCCTCCATCGAGGAGTCGCCGCGAATAGGCTCATCGTGCTCTACCACCACCATCCCCATTTTATTCTTTACCTCAACCGGAACAATTTCTTCCTTAAAACGACCGGCAGCCGTTGCTTCCGCTGCCTTCTGATGGCTCTGCAGCGAATACTTGTCCTGCTCTTCTCGTGTAACCCCAAACTTCTCGGCGATAATCTCCGCCTCGCTGCCCATGTGGATATCCTCAAAGGCGCACCACAACCCATCTTGTACAACCGCGTCTATAATCTCGCCATTGCCCATGCGGTACCCCGTACGCGCTTTCGCCAGCAAGTACGGAGCATTGCTCATGCTCTCCATGCCGCCAGCCACAAATGCCTGTTCATCGCCCACGCGTATCGCTTGCGCCGCCAGCATCACGGCCTTCAGGCCAGAGCCACAGACCTTATTCACGGTAAACGCTGGAATATCGTCAGGAAGCCCCGAGTGAAGCGCGGCCTGTCGCGCGGGAGCCTGTCCAATGCCCGCTGAGACCACATTCCCCATAATGACTTCGTCAATAGCATCAGGCGCAATGCCCGAACGCCGTACCGCCTCTTTTATCACAAGGGCCCCCAATTGGGGAGCTGTAAAACTGGCAAGTCCGCCAAGAAATTTGCCGGTCGGCGTCCTCGCCGCCCCAACAATTACAGGAACATGTTCTTCTGCCATATGTTAAGTTCTCCTGGTTTATCTCCACCGCATCGTGGAAAACTGCTACCAAACCCGACGTACGTGCTGGATAAATCCGCACTCTACACTTTTCGGTAGTCACTATATTTCATTATAGCATGTGGACTGGGCTGCTTCGCGGTTTTGCCGTGTAGCAGCCCGGTCCACATGACTCTCTCCCTGACACATTTTGCTTCCACTCAAGGAGGATCAAAAATGCTCCCTCCTCTTTCTCACCTCCTTGCTGTTTGTCGCACTTGTCGCACTTGTCGCACTTGCAACACATGTAGCAGGTGTGATCGATTGATAAAGGCTCTCGAACTAGCTATGCTCGTCCTAATACTACAGCGACACTTAAACGAGACCTGCCTTGATCCCGATAGATTCGTTGAGGGAGACGGTGGTCCTAGCTGTTGCGTAGCTCTAACATGCTTTCAGTTGCGCTTGTACCAGGATGATGGACTATGGATTGCCTTCAGAGGCCGTGTCATAGCTTACCGTACATTTCTGTTCCGATGATACTCACACCCCAAATGGCAACTTCTGATAAACTTTCTCCGTATATATGGTAGCATTTTCTAATTTATGGCATTTTTATCATGCACTGAGGAAGTGAACATGCAGAACCAGCAGGAATTTGACCATTTGTCCAACACACCAGAGGAGACGCCAGCGCCACGCAATGAGCGCCAGAGCAATACCGGCCCTCGCGAACAGCCACCATCGCAAGAGTATACGTACCATTCCTATGAAGAAGGCTATACTACTGACCTGAGCGAACGAGA
>VBHI01000398.1 GCA_005881495.1 Chloroflexota bacterium | reverse complement strand
CGTGTTTTTATTTCCACCATCCCATTCCAGTATGCAAGGTGTGGAACGGCTTTTCCAGGAAACGCATGTCCCACTGTGCAGGATTGGGGGCAAGTGTGCAGGTTTCAGGGCAAAAACTGTGGAGATTTCGGGGCATTTACCAACAAGCCGACCTCATGAAAGGCACTGGCGACCAACGCCAATCAGAGAGATTTGCACACTCTCAACAGGGTACCACTTGCCCCAACCGCGTATCATCGCCAGAATCTGGCCCTTTCTTCGCCTCACAGCGACCACCGGCCCCATGGGACACATTACCCGCGCTTTTCCCGTAAATGCTTGATCGAAAATGGCTGCCTTGATCTGTTTGAGGTCTGTCGTTTGCATCGTCTGCTGTCCTTTCACTGAAGATTACCTGGGCCAAACAGGGTAGTTTGCTACTCAGTGTACGGATCGGCCTGGCCGCTGACAAGGGGATTTGCCAGCTTGATGGCTCCATCTATGTCAGCCAAGCTATGATTCAATCATAGCGCTGAGAACGAGTAATGAGAGGAATTTCAAGTCTATTAAGCGTGAATGCTCTTGCGGGTGCAGATGAGGGTGCGACAGACCAGCAGTCTTAGCCGTTTCGGCTCCTTTTGCCCGCCTCCGCGAAGAACTCCACCAAGACAGGAGCAAGGACCTGCGGGTCGACGTTGTGCGGCTGGCCTGGGAGGGACCTCAGCTGCGCATTGGGCATGACGGATGCCAGGGCCTGCGCAGCGGCGTGGAAGAAAGGATCAGCTGTTCCACCGTCGAGAACGATGGTGGGAATCGTGACGGAGGCTGCTTGTTTTACTGGTACCAGGCTGTCTCCCATGACAGCGGCATCGTAGGCCAGGGTTGGCGCTATGGCTTCCTGAGCTGCCCACCAGGGTTCGCTGCGGGCCGCTTCGATGAATTCGGGCGGAAGGCCGACTTGGGACATGAAGAGTGCGGCGGCGTCACCACGACGACCCTGAGCCAGCAGCTCGCCCAAGCGCGTTTCGTACTCCTTAAACCGCCGGAGGTCATCCTCGTCGACGCTGAATGGCGGCTCCCACAGCGCCAGCTTGGTGATGGGGAGCCCGTGAGCGGCTGCCAGGAGGCCCAGGATCGCACCGGAGGATGAGCCCCACAGGGAAGCTGATCCGCCAGCTTCGGCAATGAGTGCTTCGAGATCTTCGAATTCGCGCTCGACGGCGAACGGCAAGGTGTCGGAACTGTCGCCTCGCCCCCGACGGTCGTAGTTGTAGATGGTGAAGTGTGATGAAAGCCTCTCAGCCAGGGCCGTGTTTGCTCCGTGCGAGGTCGACGCCCCAGAGATCAGGATAACTGCCGGTCCCTTCCCCAGCTGATCGTACGCGATAGAGGTGCCGTCTTTGGATATGACCTTCCTCATATTGCTTCTCCTTGTTTGTTCATAGACATGCATAATATCACTCAACTCCACCTTGTGGCTTTCAAATTAAATAGTCCGACCCATCTGCGGGAAGCATACGCGCCGCTGACATTGCTGGCTCGTGACCCAACCCGGCGCACCTCTCCTCCGGTGCGCCGATCTTTTAGCACCTGCCAGGTCGAGCCTGGCGGGTGAAGAGAGGTACACCAGTCCTGAAATTGGACGGCGGTTAGCATGATGGCCCCGTCCCTTCAGGAACAATCAACAAAGCTGCCAAAGCATCGGAGAAAACGCCACGCTCTTCATGTCTGAGCATACGCTATTTTCATGCGATTTGCAATGGATGCCACCAAAGGTTGGATCATACGCACATTTGCTGATGGTTTTTGTCCACCTGAATGGTATGATGTGCAAAGGCAAGAGCAAAGAACAGTCTGCCTGCACTCACAGCATGCAATGGAGGTGCAACCTATGCTATCAGAATATCCCATACACGCCGCGCTGCCAGCAACGGATCTGGAACGCGCCAAGCGCTTTTATGCCGAGAAGCTGGGGCTGACCCCGGAAAGCGAAGGACCAGATGGCCTCTTCTACCGTTGTGGTGGAGGGACCAGATTTCTCGTCTTTCCCTCCGGTGGCACTGCCAGCGGAACCCATACCCAGATGACATGGAACACTCCCAATATGAAGACCTTCAACAGTGTGGCAACCCTTGGGCAGAGCAAGGGGGCTTGGTTTCAAGATAGCGAAGGCAATATGCTCGCTTTAGGACAGTTTGACTAGCAGGGGAGAACGACAGGATCCCCTCCTGCTCCTACTCCTTTGTGTTCTTCGTGGATCTGGTCAATAGAATCAGCAAAAGTGCGTAAGATCCAAAGGTTGAAACTTACGCAACCTTGCTGATGTCAGTCGTGGTATGCTGAAAAATTGTGCCGTTTTTCATCATCTTCGGTTTCTTCAGGTGAACCACCGGTTGTCCTTGCTTCTTTTTCTTCTTGTTTTTTCTGTCCAGACTCTTTTTGCTGTGATGGAGCACGCGAAGTTTGAGCAGATCGACTTCTGCGCGACCGTACATGCTTCTTTTGATGAGCTTGAGGCGATTCACATTCCCTTCTAAAGGCCCATTACTCCAGGGCAACGTCAACCCTGCAGAGACGGCATCTTTGTCTTGTTGCACACCTGTCACAAAGGACTCAAACGCTTCAAGATGACTGGCTTTCACCCCTGCCAGCCAGGCGTCAAGCTGTTCTCCAGTACGCTCACGTACCATGTGGAGAAACATCTCCACTCATTGGTAGGCGGTCTCAAGGTGTGGGCTCATCTGCCTCAACTGTCGAAGGGTCTCCCGTTCTTCTTCCTTCAAATCCTCCAGCTTGCGGAAAAAGAGCCAGGTGGCCTGTGGTGCCGAGAGAGTCAACAGGGGATTGAGTGGTTTCGGAGCTTCTGGGGAACCGCTTTTGCGGGCAGAAAGGCTCAACGCATCTAACGTCTCCAGGTAGCGATAGATGGCTCGTGGTGATCCTTTATACCCTTTTGTTCTCAGTTCTCTTTCCAGTTGTACTCCCTGGTGGCACCCTTGTTGCCAGCGTTCCAGGAGATAGGTCTGGTAGGGATCGATGAGACGTGTTCGAGGCTTGCGGGAACCGGAATACGGAATATCTCCACGATCAAGCCACTCCCGAACGGTTCGTGGTGCCATGCCCATGTGATCCGCAATCTCAATGCTTTTCATCCCTTGCTGTTGCAGTGCCATAATCTGCTCGTAACGAGCTGTTCGCTCCGCTTGACGAGCGTGTTGCGCTCGTTTCGGAGCCGCGTGTCCTGGGATGACTTTGACGTGGAGGTGAGGGTTGCTGCTCGTCGAAGGTGTTGGCTTCTGCCTGCTCAGCACGACGCAGTTGCGTCAGACTTTGGGTCAGTTGCACTGAGACACAGGCAGCCAGATTCTTCACCAAATGCCAGCGGTCGCTCACCTGTCGAGCTTGGGGAGCCCCTTTTTGAATAGCTGACGCATATTCCGAGGACCCATCGCGGCTGACCACAGTGATGGAGGGATGCTTGAGCAGCCAGGCGCAGACCGTTTCGACAGAGCGGTCTGGGAGCAGGTCAATGGGCAAACCCAACTCCAAGTCACAGATGAGGGTTCCATAGCGCAGTCGGCGCTTGCGTGCCCAGTCATCGAGACCAATGACGTGTGGTTCTGAGTGAGCCGATGGGTGCGATTGGCGAACCAGGCGCAAGATCGTATCGCGACTTCCGCTGATGCCGAGCTCACTTCCCACATCCGCTCCTGTCTGGCCTCCTATTATGAGTCCCAGCTCACACAGGGCTTGTTGCAGCCGTTTGGTGCGTTGCGCATGAGGGTGGCAGAGATCTGGGAGTCGTTCCACGAAGATTTTTTGAGCACAGGTGCTCTTTTGACAGCAAAAACGACGGAGATGCATGATGAGACGGAGAGGACGCCCGACGGAGGGAAGATCGCGCAGCATCCTTGTATAGCGACTTTGGATGCGCGAAGATGCGGTTCCACATGAGGGGCAAGGTGTTGTTGGGGATGTCGTACGCAGGGTCAGAGTGATCTCCTCAGCTACCTCTACCCCCTCTACTTGGACATTGGGAAGGTCTGGAAAAATGATCATGGGATATCTTTGGGTCCTCGAAAAAGCCTTGTAAAAGCGAAAAAATGTTCAATCTCTCAGCATACCACATTTGGGATCAGCAAGGTTGCGTAAGTTTCAAGTTATGGTCTTTCCGACAATCACCCTCTGGAACGAGATGTGGCAAAATGACGCGAACGCCTGCTCCCGTGGCAGGAGAGAGCGCTCCTGCCAGCAAAACCAGTGTATAGATCTGCCACAACTGCAAGACTCCCACCCATGAGAGAACGGGAATGGCCCCGATCAGCAGGGCACGCGTGCAGTTATCTATTCCCATCACCAGACGAGGCTGCCAGCGATCCAACACTGTTCCAAGCAACGGTCCTGTCAGCATGGCGGGGAGTTGAAAACACAGAAGCACGAGACTGAGAGCTACCCCGGACCCGGTGAGCTGCAAGACGAACCAGAGTAAAGCAATCGTCGTAAATTGATCTCCCAGATAGGAAATACTTAGCCCCAACCATAAGCGCAGAAAGGCCGGGGAACGCAATGGGTGACGTTCGACCGTCAATTTGAGGGAATTGAACACGAACAGGCTCCTTGTCTGTTACACATACTTACTCGTCAGCGAATGCTTGGCGCCGAGTAGTTCTCGCGGTGTCCCCTCGAAGATGACCATGCCGCCCTTATTGCCGCCTTCTGGACCCATATCAATGATCCAGTCGGCGTTGCGAATCACATCGAGATGGTGCTCAATCACCATCACGGTGTTCCCGCCATCTACCAGCCGGTTCATGATGGTGAGCAGGCGACCAATATCCGACAGGTGCAGCCCGGTCGTTGGCTCATCCATGACATAGATACTGCCCTGTTTGTGGAGTTCGCTGGCCAGTTTAATCCGCTGGCATTCTCCGCCAGAGAGGGTGCTCAGGGGCTGGCCCAGCGTCAGGTAGTCCAGACCCACGTCGCTCAGAGCCTGGAGCTTTGACTGCAGGTCTGGAAAAATGATCATGGGATATCTTTGGGTCCTCGAAAAAGCCTTGTAAAAGCGAAAAAATGTTCAATCTCTCAGCATACCACATTTGGGATCAGCAAGGTTGCGTAAGTTTCAATTTATGGTCTTTCCGACAGCACCTTTTGAGTTAAAACTAAACAGGCCGGCATCGGCATGGTTGGCTGCTGCAAAAGCCTTGCGCACGTCATCCATAATGCCGGTATAAGTCGCGGGATTAGAACGGCTGGATGTGCCTATGGCTTCTTGATCAATCACTACCGCCTCCTGGTGCTGGCGGAGGAAGGCTTCAGTGATCAACGAGCTTTTGCCTGAACCGGCCACGCCGGTGATCACCGTTAACACACCGGTGGGAATGTTCACACTGACATCTTTCAGGTTATTGACCGTGGCGCGGACAATCGGCAAGACACCGGTCGCCTGCCGGAATGTCTCCTTGAGCGGCCTTTTGTGCAACAGGTAGTTGCCGGTGAGCGTGTCAGCTTTGAGCAAGCCAGCAAAGTCGCCCTCGTAAACGACCTGACCGCCTTCACTTCCAGCACGCGGCCCCATATCCACCAGATAATCTGCCCCTTTGATAACGTCGGGGTCATGCTCCACCACAATCACCGTATTACCCTTATCGCGCAATTTTACCAGGAGTTCGTTCAGACGATGCACATCGCGCGGGTGCAGTCCGACACTCGGCTCGTCAAAGATATACATGACATCCACGAGGCTGCCGTTGAGGTTCTTGACCATCTTGACTCGCTGTGACTCACCTCCAGACAGTGTATCGGTGAGTCGATCCAGGCTCAGATACTCCAGGCCAATCTCCACCAGATGTTGCAGCCGTTCGGTCAACGTGCGCACGAGTGGCGCCGCCGCCGGTTCTGTGATACCCTTGACAACCTCTACAAGCTCATCAACCTCCATCGCTGAAAACTGGGCAATATTATATCCATTGATCTTGCAACTCAGTGCCGCTTGATTGAGCCGGGCACCCTTGCAGAGCGGACAGGGGCCGAGCTTCAAAAAAGGCTCGACCTGTTGCCGGATGCGAGACGAGAGCGTCTGGATGTCCCGCGCCACGAACTTGCGATTGAACTTGTACACCAGACCCTCATAGGTGTTGTACGCCAGACCCGTATGTTTGCGCGGTTCGCTGTAGAGAAGCAGGTCCAGTTCCTCTGGTGTATAATCGGCGATCTTCTTGTCGTTGTCGAAGAAGCCAGAACGCCCATACAGATCGCGTTCCAAGCCGACCAGTCCTGGGGCGATGACAGCTCCCTCGTTCAGCGATTTTGTGGTATCAATCAGCGCCTCGGAGTCAATGCCGATCTTGCGGCCAAACCCATTACACTCCAGACACATGCCCTGGGGATCGTTGAAGGAAAACGCATTTGCAGAGCCCACGTAGGGTTTACCGATGCGCGAAAAGAGCAGGCGCAACACAGACGCGATGTCAGTCACCGTGCCCACCGTGGAGTGCGATCCCCCACCCAGGCGCTTCTGGTCAACAATCACGGCCATGCTCAGGTTCTCAAGCGCATCGGCGTCTGGTTGGGGATAGCGCGGCAGGAAGTTGCGAACGAACATGCTAAAATTCTCAAACAACAGTCGTTGTGCTTCGTTGGTAATGGTGTCAAACACCATGGAGGACTTCCCCGAACCAGATACACCGGTAAAAATGATGATGTTGCGCTTGGGCAGCCGAAGCTCGACATCCTTGAGGTTGTTCTCGCGAGCGCCACGAATCTCGATATATTCTTGAACCATGCTGATCTGTTCCCTCCGGATCTTTTCACCAGGTTTTCCCTGGCTGTACATAAGGAGCAGTATAACACAGAAGGATTGGCAAAACTTCTTCTCTTTCTTACGGTCGTTGTGCTGAAGATGCCTGGGTGGCAAGGCAATCGGCGCGACGCCTCGAATGATCCAGCGTCGCGCCGATGTGCTCGTCTCCAGTCGTCTGATCAGTTCTGACCGGCTCCCTGTCTGGTGGGAGCGTTGACGGTTGAAGCAGTTGGTCACAGCGATCATGGGAATGATGATCGCCAGAAGATCGCGGAGGCGACTAGGACTGAACCATCTGCCACAGGTTGCCATCGGGATCCCTGAGGTCAAACCACTTGACGCCAGAGCCCGGGCCATACAAGTCATCCTTCACTTCGTTGACCTTGACGCCCTTTGCTTTGAGGTCGTTGTACGCCGCTTCAATATTTGAAGTCGCAAGGTAGAGCCTCATCGTGCCAGGTCGCATATTTCCATGCATCGTCGACAGAGTCAGAGAGGCGCCTCCTCCTGGGGGTTCAAGAGTGACCCAGTGCTGATCGCCCTGCCCGTAGTCTGTGGTGACCTGAAAACCCAATTGCTCCGCGTAGAACGCTTTGGCCTTCGCCATATCGGTGACTGCCATCATCACCATCAGAATTTTTTCATCAGCCATTGTCATAACCTACCTTTCACCTGCTGTAAAACAGCGTGTTGTGTGTCCTTCTCGACTTCACCGCAGTCGGCAAAGTCAAGTACTCTTTTTCCCCGACTTTTGTATTTCAAAGGTGTTCTGCTGCCTTTGCACCTCCCGGTGCCTCGCTCGTTTCCAGCGAGAGCAGCACCAGACCGAGCCGGACGATCTGTAAGAGCACTCCATGCAGCGCGGCCTGATCCGCAAGCCGCCCCGAGAGCAGCGTCGTCCCGGTCTCCTGCTGCTCGATGCAGAGTCCGCCAAAGCGCTCTTGCCAGGACGGGGACAGGTGCCCTTGGACACGTATCGCGTAGTACATCTGCCTCCTCCGCTGATCTCTCGCGTTTCACTCCTGAGCGCCGTGCTCAGAAAGGCGAACCATGGAAGATCACCATTGTCTTCTCACCGCTCTGGGAAAAGCATAACAGAACGCGAGCCATTCCACAGTCGTCAAAAGTATGCCAAAGGGAGTAGTTGTCTGAGGAGGAAGGCCACCTGTTGGGAGGAATCTAGTTAGAGCAGGGAGCGGGCACGCGCCAGGGCAATCGCCTGCGTGCGGCTAGAGGCTCCCAGCTTGCCGAGCAGGTTGCTGACGTGTTTTTTGACGGTAGGCAGCTCGATCACCAGGGTCCTGGCGATCTCCTGATTGGAGGCCCCGGTGGCCAGCAGGCGCAAGACTTCCTGCTCACGCCGGGTCAGGGAGCCACCTGGCGCGGAGAAGACGGCCGATGCCTGCTGCGCAGAGGGAAGAGCAGGCTCGGGAGTGGGTGCCGCCAGGGATGTGCCTGCGCCTTGCCGCTCCTGCTCGAAAACGCCCAGCAGCTTTGAGATGTAGGCTCTGGTGGAGGGAGCCAACTCATGCTGCTGGGAGTGCGGAGTGAGCAGTGCCTCAAGTGCCTGGCGCATCGGTTCGCCTTCATCCAGGTACACGCGCAGGTAGCCCTCTGGTTCGGTCAAGGCAAACAGGCGCGCCGCGACCTCGTGGGCTTGCTCGTTCTGGCCTGCGTGGTGCAGCGCCACCATGTACTGGGCCAGATACGTAAGGGTGATCATGATATTGGCCGGCCGATCCAGGCCCCCGCTAAAGCGGTCCAGTAGCTCCAGCGCCTCTGTCCAACGAAGCTCTGCAAAATACACCCGCATCACGACCGGGAAAGCGTCATACAAGCTGCGTTCCCATGCCCCTCCTGGAAAGACAATGCTCACCGCCCAGTCGGCTGCCTCCTTCATCTGTCCCTGGGCCAGCCACCACTGTGCTCGCATGATGGGCAGCCAGCTCCAGCGGTGATATCCTTGATATCCTTCCAACTGCTCAAACTCTTGCAGTGCTTGCTGGACAGCAGACAGATCTCCTCTCGCCAGCTCGACTTGCATCAGGCGGATGTATCCCGACAGGAGCAAATCACTCTGCTGCCAGGTGGCGGCATCCTGAATGACCGTTCGCAGCCTGCTACGCGCCTCTTCCAGCCGATTCCACTGATACAACACCATCGCCAGGACATCCTTAAAGTACCCTTTGAGCAGGGCATAGCTCGCCGTCTGCTCGATCAGGTCGAGGGCGGCCAGACTCTCCTGATAGGCCAGGCGCAACTGTCCCGCCTCTTCTGCCGAGAGCGCCAACCACTGTATGACTCTGGTAGCCGCAAAGTGGCTTCTCGACCGGCGCACCCGCTGCCTGGCGTCCAGCAGTTGCGGCAAAAGCTTCGCTCTCTCTTGCCGAACCGTGTAGTAGACGACGTTACAGAAGAGCGGGAGCATGTGCCAGATGACCTCCTCGTCCTGGTCAAGCTCCTGCATCTCCTGATGTAGGGCGGGCAAGCGCTTATACTCCGAGGCCTCTATCGCCTCATACAAGGCCATCCCCGCGCGTAACAGGCGCAGACGCCGATGCAGCAGAGCCTCCTCGGCAGCGCGGGCCTCCAGATCGATGGA
>VBHI01000063.1 GCA_005881495.1 Chloroflexota bacterium | reverse complement strand
GGCGTCCTTGTCCAGGTGGTGGCCACGGGTGACGATAACGATCCAGGTTGCTTCATCGGGTTCCATATCGCGAATGGTCTGGGGGATGTCACCAAACTCCAGCTGCACTTTGTCGCCAAAGACGAGGGGATCGGCAAGGTCGCGGCGATCGTCTACGACGACGATACGGAAATCGAGTGGTGTTGCCATGCGGGAGAGTGCCTGGGAGACGTAGCCTGCTCCGGCAAGGATGAGGCGTGGTTCTGGGCGCAGTACTTCAATGAACACCTCCAGTGTCGCACCACAGCTCCCTACGGCTTCGCCCTGGTCGGCGTCCAGGTGGAAGTGGGTGACATAGGTGCGGCCTTCATGGAGTGCCTGTGCCGCTTCATGGGCTACCCGCCCGTCGATATTGGGTCCCGAGAAGGTGCCGTAGGTTGTGCCATCGGCGCGCACTAACATTTTTGTACCGACTGCACAGGGCGCGGCCCCGACAGTTTTGACGACGGTGACGACAGCGACGCGTTCGCCTTTCTTTAAGGATGTCTGTAAGGTATTTACTATACCATAAAATGGATCATTGCTACACCGGCACCGACCGTGCCAGGGATTATTGCTGAGTGTGTCGAAGCTGGCGTCAAAGGGGCCATAATCCTTTCAGCCGGTTTCAAGGAAGCCGGTGCAGAGGGTGCCCAGTTGGAGCAGCAAATCCTGGAGCAAGCACGCCGGGGGAAGATGCGCATCATCGGGCCCAACTGCCTTGGCGTGATGTGTCCCCCGACCGGCATCAACGCCACCTTTGCTGGTGCCATGGCTTCACCCGGACATGTTGGCTTCATCAGCCAAAGCGGTGCCCTGTGTACCGCCGTGCTTGATTGGAGCTTGAGCGAAAACGTTGGATTCAGTGCCTTTGTCTCCATTGGCTCGATGGTAGATGTCGGTTGGGGCGACCTGATTAATTACCTGGGGAGCGACCCTCAGACCAACTGTATCGTCATTTATATGGAGACTATCGGATACCCGCCCGTCGATATTGGGTCCCGAGAAGGTACCGTAGGTTGTGCCAATCGCACTGGCAGTCCCATTGGGTTGGTACGAAAGTGAATCGGGCGAGTATGAGTAGTAGTAGCTGTGAAGGCAGGCGGGGTAATGGAGTGTTGCTCGATGTTCTCTACGAGCGCCGTGAGCTGATTTCGGTAGGGAGAGAGACTACAAGCGGGATCAGTATTTGCAGCATCACCTGTTAACAAGAAAGACTGGCAGCGACAGCCTCCAAAATCGATCTCTCGTTGTGTGCAGCTCTGACATGGTTCAGGCATCCATTCGGTTCCACGGAAACGATTAAATGCTGGTGATTCATGCCAAATCCACTGTAATGAGTGCTGGCGAACACTGTCAAATAGTAATGAAGGGATAACTCCTGCAGTCTGACAAGGTAACACCTCTCCCATAGGATTCACCGTTAGGAAGCGTCTACCCCAGCCGTTCATACAGGGCTTAGGACGATCCCCGAGGTAGTCGGGTAAAATGTACAGCACCTCCATTTTGCCACGCAACCGTACCTGGGCTGCCTCAGCAATAGCGTGTGCTTCTTTCACCTGGGAACGAGTCGGTAGCAGGGCTTCTTTGTTCTTAAAGGCCCAGCCGAGAAACTGCGTGTTTGCTAGCTCGAGACGTTGCGCGTCTAGCTCCTCAGCTAGAGCGATCATCCTGCTGAGATGTCCCATGTTTTCGCGGTGTAGCACGACGTTGATGGTGAGTGGAAAGCCGAGTTCACGCGTCATACGCGCCGCCTCTAGCTTTCTGCTGTGCGCTTTCGTTCCTGCGATTGCGTCGGCCAACTGCGCCTCATCAGCCTGAAAACTGATCTGCACGCTATCAAGGCCTGCCTCTTTCAGCTCTAGTGCGCGGCTACGCGTGAAGCCAATGGCACTGGTGATGAGGTTAGTGTACATCTCAAGCTCGTGTGCGTAGGCAACCAATTCAGGCAGGTCTTTCCGCACAAGTGGTTCACCACCAGAGAACAAAATGTGAAGGACCCCTAAGTCGCTTGCCTCCTGCATGACGCGCTTCCACTCCTCAGTCGTCAACTCGCTGTTCGTGTGTGCTAGCTCAACTGGATTAGAGCAATATGGACAGTGAAGTGGGCAACGATAGGTCAGTTCTGCAAGTAGCCCAAATGGACGGTAGCGGACTTTGGGGGTACTCACTTTCATGAGCAATTGGTTCTGCTGTTCCATCTCTTGTCCTTCACAGTCATTAACTACTGGGAGTCCTCAGTATGGCGGAGATCAATCAAGCTGTGTTTGTAAAGACGCATGATATACTCGCCCACATCGTCCTGCAATACATCCGGTGTGACCCGGTAATATTGCGCGAGTTCAGCAATAATTTCTGTCAAGGTGTGCTGCCCATCGCACAACTTGACAATGGCTACCCCTGTCTCATTAAGCATCACGACGCCCTCTGGATAGAGAAGAACTGGTTCTCCACTCACTTTGTCAGTCTGTACGCGCGCCTTTTGTGCCAGCAGAGGCCGAACAGTCGGTGTGAGTGATTGTTTGTTATCCATGCCAAATCCTCTCTACGGACAATATGCTTTACTCTGCTTTTATCGTAGCAGAAAGCAGGCCACCATATTCCATCATCATTGCATCCAACATGGTCCAGAGCAGGTCACACTTGAATGACAAGGCCTTGACCGCCTCTTCTTGCATTTGCCTGGTATTGCAGTAGTGGAGTGTCAGTTCAAGTCCCTGGTCAGAATCGACACGTGCCTGCGTAATCCGAGAACGAAAATATTCGAGTCCCCCTGGTGCAACCCAGGTATAGTACTTCTCGAAAGCCGCGAGTCGTGTTTGCATCAGGTCAGGTGCAAATAGCTCTGTCAGCGAAGAGGCTATGGCGATAGGCCAGGGCTTCGTACGCGTGAAATTAACATAGGCATCTACGGCAGAACGCACACCAGGCAGGACATGACGTTCGTCCGACACTTCCTCCCGGCTGAGACCAACAGCGTCTGCCAGCTTGAACCATGCTTCAATACCGCCCTCTCCTTCACGCAGACCATCATGATCGGTGATGCGGTGTAACCAGCTACGGCGCACTTCACGGACGGGGCAATTAGAGATAATCGCCGCATCTTTAAGGGGAATATTTTTCTGATAGTAGAAGCGGTTAGCAACCCAGCCACGCACCTGCTCTGGCGTCAGGCTGCCTTCATTCATGCATTGATGAAAGGGATGTTTATTATGGTAACAGGTCATGCCGATGGCTCGCAAATTAGCGAGAAACGTCTCTTTGTCCCAAGGCTCGGTAATCGTTATGGTTTCCATAGTTGTCAACTCCTACAAGACGAATTCTAACCCATCCCAGCCGATTTCCACTCCAGCGGCTTTGACAGTCATAGCTTCAGGGGAGTTCTCTATCAAAATCGAATTAGTATTGTTAATATGCGTATAAATTTTGCGTGAAATGGGTAACGAGGCAATGTGGCTCAAACTTCCATCAGGACCGCCAATCGGCAAATGTCCCATCTGTGTCGCAGAGCTTGTACCAACATGTCGCTGCTCCATTTCGTGCTCGCTCCAGAACGTTCCATCGAGCATGAGAGCATCACAATCCTGTAAGTAGGCTCTGGTTTTCTCATCAAAGAAGGCAAGTCCTGGTAGGAAGAGGAGGCGTCCTCCGGTTAGCTTGTCAACAAAGCGATAGCCTACTCGGTCCCCTGCCTGGGGGCTCACGTGAGCCTCCATATAGCGCGGCGGCTTTCCCGCAACTGGATAGGCTGCGTACAACAATGCACTAGGTGAATCGTCGGAATAAGGTAATGGTGTCAATTCGCTGCTCAGTTCGTGCCAAGTAATACCACTGTAGCATTCAAGGACTGGACCAAGCGTGAGACCAGTAGTCAGAGCATGTTGTACCGCTGAAGTAGCAAACACATTGAGGGGACTTCCCTCGCGGAGGATAAAGAGACCAAGCGTGTGATCGAGGTCGGCATCGGTGAGTAAAATACTCTCAATACTTGTTCCTCTTGGGCTATCGGCAGGAGGCGTAAGGGGTGGAAAGGATTCGATCTGAGCGCGTATATCTGGCGAAGCGTTTAGGAGAAACCAACGTTGATTATCCACACTGATTGCCACACAGGACTGTGTTCTTGCTCGTGCTTTAATCAGGCCATCACGCATGCCACGACAATTGACACAATTACAATTCCACTGGGGAAAGCCTCCCCCTGCTGCTGTTCCCAACAAGCGTACACGCATGCTCTTCACTCTAATCACTCGAACTGCACGGAAGCCAGTTTTAACAGACAACCATGCAGTCCGAGGTTTAATACGACGTTAAAAGGTTGAGACGAGTGGTGACTTACTCCTCGAGTTCACTGGCGCCAGCATACGCTGTACATTCCAGACTGACTCCAATGACTTCAAGTGTTGGCTTGACCCAAACAGGGGACGCGATTTTCTGTTCCATGCTGTTCTTCCTTTTTGTTTCTTGCGTAGCTTTCGCTATAACAACACCTACCGTATTGCCCTGTGATGGAACACTTTCCATCACAGGAACCAGTGTACAGTTTTATTGCCTCATAACTGTACGTGAAGCAAATGACAAGACAGTATGAAATTTAGTATAAACTTAAGAAATCAAAAATTCAAATAACTACCCAGAAGGGTCAGGGCCATATAGTTTATAGTACCTTCCCATAAATTCACTGCAAGTGCTTACTTGCGTATTTGTGTGCAGTCAAAAAATACCTCCTTTTCCCCTCCTAAAAAGAATATATGTATGTAGATGCAAAGCCGCAACCGTGTCAACTTGACAGAAAATGTTGTACCTTGTATAATAAACTAGAACAAATTTTCTAAATTATGGGGTGAAAGAGGCGATGTTTGAGCATGTTATTCCCATTGCAATGGGAGGAACGAATTTCATTGATCATATTCAATCTCTTTGTCTTTCTTGGAATACTAGGAAAAAAGGCAAAGATTATAGAGTATCGCGAGAGAGGTGAATAATGCAGGAAGAACAGCAAGTAAATCAGGGATTCAATCCCAGCGATCACCTGATGAAGATTAAAAGCAGGCAAGGTTTATCTGACTATTTGCCTGTTCAATGGAGATTAGTTTGGTTCAGACAGGAGTGTCCACACGGCACCATCGAAACAGAAGAACTAGAGTATGATACTGAGAAAGAGTGTTCTCTTGAGGCTTTTGTCTGGAATAGCGAGAAAAGGCGAAGTGAGAAAGTAGTTAAAACCGCCAAAGGTTATGCACGCTATCGTGCTGTAGTTACCGATGGGAAAGGGGGACGAGCCACAGGTACAAAGGCAGAGTGTCGAGCTAATTTTGAAGATTACGGAGAGAAGGCTGAGACAGGAGCTATAGGGCGTGCATTGGCAGGGTTGGGATTTGGAACTCAATTTGCGCCAGAATTGGACGAGGAGCACCGTATCGTGGATTCACCAGTAGAGCGAGGTACTTCGCCGGTTGAGGGTAGCGATACTGGCAACGGTCGCAAGATGCTGGCAACGGTCCGTCCTGCCGCGACAAAGAGCAGTAGTGTCTCTCATGATAGTGGTCAGTCCGCTGCTACTACAGCGGCGGAGGCTGCTAAGGATGCGGGCGCTACGGAGCAGCAGTTGAGTAGTATTCGTAAGCTTTGTGAACACCTGGGCAAGCCTGAACCTGAGCATGCAGAGAGCATGAGCTTTGCTAGCGCCAAGGAATTGATTGGGCAACTGAGCCAGGAGTACCGGCAGAGCCGCAGCAAAGCCTCCTAGAAAGCAGATAGTATGACCTTAGCACAGCTTGAGTCTGCACAGAAGCGTATGCAGCAGAAGTGGTACGACCTGGCGATGGCGGAGCAGCGAGGAGTCGCTTTACCAGTTCTTGAGCGTATGTACAATGCTTATGTGCTGGCGATGGAGGAGTACAATCGCCGCAGCGAAGAGTATCAACGAGAAATTCAGGTTGAAGACAGTGAGAACGGTGAGAGCAGCTCTGGAGCTGTAAAGCGGAAAAAAGCTGCCGGGTTAAAGGGAAATGCGACACCTGTGGATGGGAGCCAAAATAGAATGGCGTCGTGAATAGTTTTTGTTCTATAGAGAAAGTGCCGGAAGTATTACAATCATGCCATGCTTCCGGCACTTTCTCTATACAAATTTTTGGACTATGGTATACTTCCATGTAGCATTTTCTGAACCTGGAAGAGAGGTAGCATTGCAACATTGCACTAATTGTGGGTCAGAGATACCCGATAATGCTCATTTCTGTGGGAAGTGCGGCCATGTGTTCAGTAGTGTCAGCACGATCGATAAGGAGACATCTATAGGCGTGGAAAATGAACAGCAGTCGGAAGATGTAGCTACGACGAGCACGCAAGGACTTGTGCATTCCGAAGAGTCTAAGAATGGAAAGCAAGCAGATGATGTAGCTGCACTGAGCACACAGGGGCTTGAGCAGGCTGAAAAGGTTGAGGCAGAACAAACTAGCGACACTGTCGCAGAAAATGGACATCAAGCAGAGGATGTGGCAGAACTGAGCACGCAGGGGCTTGAGCAAGCTGGGGAGCGGCCAGAGGATGTAGCGGAGTTGAGCACGCAGGGGCTTGCACATTCCGCAGAGAGAGAACAATCAGAAGGCAAAGCGCCCGAGGTGCTTGAAGCAGAAGAAACAGAAGCGGAGGCGAGTGTGCCCTCGGGGTTCAGTGAAGATGATAGGGTGCAACACCCTGTTTCTCCTGCTCCAAAGGCAAGGCGTGGCTCTGCCGCGAGATGGATCATCATAGCGGTCGTAGGCCTGCTTGTGCTGGCCGGTATTGCGGGTGGACTGCTGTTTTTGCTGCGTTCCCAGGGATCAGTGACGACAGTTACGCCTGCTATAGGAGCAAGCCCTGGCGCAAATAATAATTCTGGTGTCACTCCAGTTGATACTACCTGTTCAACAGGTGCATGTATTACCCGCATAGCAGGCACGACGCCTGTGGCGGGCACTAAAGCTATATTTCTTATCAACTTTTCTGGGGTAGTACAGGGATCTATGAGTGTAACAAGCTTCGCCAGGTGCGGTCCATCGACTGCGGGAACGGAGTACGATCTCTATTTCAGCGGGACGATTGATGGGGTACAGTATAACTTTGTTGCCAGGATTCCTGTCTACAAAGGCCCGGCCAGCTACAGTGCAGGGCAAATATCTGTTGTCTTTGCGCGGCAGCCTATTTCGGCAACGACCGTTTGGGGCAATTCCGGGAATGCGCCAGCTCAGGCAATTATTTATGGCGATACGAAATCTGGCACCATGGATATTACGCTCGACGGGTCGGCGAACAAGGTCCATGTTTCTGGATACTGGGTTTGCGCGTGATTAAGAGGCTTGTCACGAAAGCAAGCAGGGTAGCAAGCAGGTGAAGGTACTGCCCTGTTGCGGTGTACTGGCAACGCTCACCTGGCCGCCGTGGAGTTCGACGATCATCTTGACGATGGCGAGACCGAGACCCATTCCGCTTGAACGTCCAGAGGCTGCCTGAGGAACCTGGTAAAAGCGTTCAAAAATGCGCTGTTGGTGCTCCTGGGCAATGCCATAACCAGTATCAATCACGTCTAGCTTTAGCAGCCTGGCGCCCTTTGCAGCGAGTAGTGAATCCAGCTTGTCACTACTCGAGAGATTTGTGATGGACGCGGCAATGGTGACATTGCCCCCTGAAGGTGTGAAGCGCAGGGCGTTGTTGATTAAGTTACGCAATACTTGCTGCATGCGTACGGGGTCGGCATAGATGGGCGGGAAGTCCTGGGGAACCTCGACATTGATGGCGATTTTGTGGTCGATTGCCATCAACTCCAATTCTTCTACAGCATTGTCAACAATTTCTTGCAGACTCATCAGTGCACGATTGAGGCGAATCTGGTCTGAGTCGGCACGCGAAATGAGCAAGATATCTTCGATAAGGGCATAGAGGTATTCGCTGCTGGAACGGGCACGCTGCACAAATTCTCGTTGTTGTTCGTTGAGGTCACCTCCCATACCCGTCAAGGTCAGGTCGAGGTAGCCATGAATGGCGTTGAGTGGCGAACGCAGTTCATGAGTTACCATGGAGAGGAAATTCGCTTTCAAGCGAGCAGTATCGCGAAGAGCGGTTACGTCGTGGACAACGATTAAGCTAAGGAGCTGCTGGGCTGGAGGGGTCGAGGTAAGAGGGGTTATCGTCAGGCCAACGGTATGTGGCAGGCCTTTGATTTTGAGATCGAGCTCTAGATAGGGCAATGGCTGGTGTTGTTCAAGTGCCTGCTGTATGGTGCAAGCATTGCGAGAAATATCGGATTCGTGAGAGTTTTTGTCCTGGATTTGAAAGAGGGGTAGGCAATCGGTGCCCACAAGTTGATCGAGGTTAACGCCGAAGATGTTGGCGAAGGCGGCATTTACTTCGATAAAGCGGCTTTCGGCGTCGACAAGGGCAATGCCGTCTGAGCTTGTAGCAAGGATTGTGTTCAGTTGTTCTTGCAACATTTCAAGCTGGTTTGCTTGAGGCCGATTTATCTCGTTGTGGGAAGTTGCAGGTTTGTTGTTTTTTATCTGGTTTTGATGCATTCTATTCTGGTTTTCATGATGTATTTTGCATTCCCCCACATTGTATTACCTGGAGCCGACACGGGCTAGCAACGCTATGCACTCGATGTGGTATGTTTGGGGAAACATATCTATGGGTTGGGCTGCGATTAAGCGGTAACGCCCATTGGCGCAGAGGGTAGCGATGTCACGAGCCAGGGTGCTGGGATCACAGGATACGTAGCAGATATTGCGCGGTCCCAGTATTTGCAGGGCCTGCAGTGCTTTGGGATGGCAGCCTGCACGGGGTGGATCGACTAGAGCGATATCAAGGCGTTCGTGGCGATAGTGGAGCTGGCCAAGGATGCGCTCCAGGGTACCTTCGAGGGTGGTGATATATTTTTCCTGGTTATTCAGCGAGGCATTGGCACGAGCATCCATTACCGCACTTGGCTGCGATTCAATGGCAACGACGCGCGCGCAACGGGTGGCTAAGAAGGCTGAGAAAAGACCCACGCCGCTATAGCCATCGAGAGCTATCTCGGTGCGCTGTGGCTCGAGCATCTGCAAGACCTTCTCGATGAGAACGGCGGTCTGCACTAAGTTGACCTGGAAGAATGAGTCGGAGGAGACGCGAAAACGGCGGCCCAGGACCATATCGGTCAAAAACTCCTGTCCTTCGACTACACGACCATAGCGACCACCAACGCGCTCAACGATGACACCGACCATACCGGGAGCGATTGTCATCAACTCGTTTGCTAATTGCTGTGGGTCTTCTATCATTGAACCTGGACGGGCGTGCAGACTCAAAAGGGTGGGCACTGCTTTCGCTGTGTTGGCGCCCGCTGAGTTCCCATTGCTCGCCGTCCCGATGGCACCGCGAATAGTGAAGCCCTGAATCATTTCGCTCAGGGATTCGCCAAAATAAGTCATAAGCTTCTCGCGGACACGCTGGTAAACCATATCCAGGGCAGGATGCAATAGGGCGCAGTCTTCGAGATCCTGTACGTCGTGGCTATCAGTCAATTTAAAGCCAACTTCGCCGTTGGGGCCTACAGAGAAAAGGGCGATATTGCGATAGTGCCAGGGAGAAATACCGTTCGGCATGCCAAGTGTCGGATGAACGACGGCATCGGACTGCTTACCGATACGTACAAGGAGTTGGCGTACAATATGCGCTTTCCAGGTGAGTTGTGCGGGATAGGCGATGTGTTGCCACTGGCAGCCGCAGTCTGTGAGTAGTGGGTAACTCGGTTCGACGCGCTCAGGTGCGGGACGCACAATTTCCAGGAGGTCAGCGCGTGCATGTCCCCGACGTTCCTCGACTATGTCTACACGTACACGTTCTCCTGGGATACCTCCAGGAACGAAGAGAACTCGTCCCTCGTATCGGCCTACGGCGTCTCCTCCGTAGGCAAGATCTGTTAGTTCAACGTCAATGCTCATGTTTCCCTCTGCGGCCACCTGATGATTTTGAAAGTCGTTGGTGTCCGTCACATCTTTCCAACGTATTTTTGTAGCAATTCCCAGTGCAACTGTTTGCCCCACCCCACCCCACGCGGGACGCGATAAATCGGGTCCCTACTTTCCGATTGCCGAATGCATACACAAGAAGCCAGACCTCTGTGCGAAGTATGAATAGGCGAATTTTAAAGTGTTAGTGGTTGTTTAGGCTGGCTGTATAACCGTGTTCCAAAGCGACTTAAGAAAACGGCTCCAAGCCCTAGCAACCCTGCTCCCATACTGATGAGCCAGCCGATATAGGGGAGAGATCCTGCCAGTACCAACACCGTCAGTCCTACCACTATTTGTAACAGGCGTGTATTGTGTTGTGGCGCTATCTTGCGCAAGACATATTCGCCGACAAGCCAACCAACTGCTACCGTACCCAATCCCCAGGCTACTAAGAGAACTAATCCTATTATTATTGCTAATGGAATAGATAAAACGAGTGCCACCAGTACGATGAGTAGCGGTGGCGCGAGTAAGATACTGAGCAATCCAATGACAAGACTTCTTCTTGCCTTATGCACTACGGTTGTACGAACGAACATTACATGCTCTGGAAAGAAAGAGGTGAGCAATATGCCGATTGCCACCCAAAGCACCAGAGACCAGAAAGAAAACCGAAAGCCGCCTTCGGTATTGATCAGCCAGTCTATACTCCCGGTGCGGTCAATCACCGAGCCGTCGAGCCTGGTGCCAGGCCCATGCGTGAAATGACCACCATAGAGATGTATATCGCCATGAACGTAGGAACCGCTCTGTAAAATGACGTTGCCACCGTACAGATCAATATTCCCATAGACATTTCCCGCAATAACGATATCGCTATTGAAGGCCGTGAGGTTACCTTTGACCACTCCGTTGATGGCGACCGTTCCTCCAAAAGTGATTAGATTGCCGCACTCGACCTCATTTGTATCGACAACAACAGCACCGCCAAATGATGGACCATGATGTTCAAGGGTGCAGTCGCTGTCCGGACGAGCTACATTACCATTAGCAGCGGATACTGTAGGTATCATCCCTACGATAAGTTCCCTGCCCCCGCCCAGGAAAAATGCTATCAGCATCAAAAGTCCGCTGAGAGCAAGCATTACCCATTGTCTACATCTGACGTGTCGCATATTGGAACTCCCTATCATGGTCAACGGTTTGATCGGTCGATTCTCCCAATGACCATGACCTTCGCAAGCTACGCCTCTTGTGGATGGCGCATCAAGCGAAGCCACATCCCCATCATTACCACTAAGACGAAAGCCACAACGAGCAGAAGCCTGTTATCACGTGTGACGAGTATCAGCGCTGTTTGTACGTATTGTGCGAGGATGACCAGCACAGAAACGAGATCACCGAGAAATGAGAGTGTATTCACCAACAGATCAGGTTGAATAATGGTCAGAGCGAGTACCAGTAGAGGGATGCTTCCTAGCGCAAGAAAGGCAATTGCGGCTAAAGGTAGACCGACAACGCGCAGGCGTGCGATGCGTGATCGCTGTTGCGTCTGAATGTCTTGAAGCTGCCGTGAAATCCGTTTCTGGTTCTCTACTGCCAGCAAAATGCGATCCGTCGAGATGCTGGAGGACGAGCGCGGGGACGGAGACAAAAGCAGTGTATTGAGACTTCTTAGACTCCGCTCGTGAGCACGACAGGCCGGGCACTGCCTGAGATGATCCTGAAGCGCGGTGATATCTGACTGCGCTAGTTCGCCATCACGCTGAGCTGCTAGTGCTTGTTTAGCTTCGCTGCAGCGCATCTGTTTGCTCCTCCTCGTTGGATGAAATTTGATTCATGTAGCGAGCCAGCAACTCGCGAGCACGATGTAAACGAGCTTTGACCAGGGGAGGCGTCAGATTGAGTGTCCTGGCTATCTCTTCGTAGGAGAAGTCATACCAGTATCGTAGCACAATAACTGCACGATACTTGCCCGGCAATCGTTGCAAATAGACCTGGATCTCGTCCTGTTGCTCACCCTGGAGGGTGGATTGCTCGGGGCTGGCGCCGGAATCGACAATCCATTCAAGGAAAGGAACATCTTCGAGTGGCAGCGCCAGAAAGCGGCGCCTTCTCAGCTGGTCAATTGCCAGGTGAGAAGCAATGGAAAGCAACCATGTGCTGAATTTATGCGCAGGTTTATAAGTAGCAAGCTGTGTATAAGCTCGGACAAATGTTTCCTGCGTCACATCTTCTGCTTCCGCAGTGTTACTCAGCATACGGTAGGCAAGATTTTGCACAGCATCTTTATATCGCTCGACGAGCACCGTGAAGGCGTCCTGGTCATCGGCAAGAACAAGCTCGACAAGCGCAATATCACTCATCGCCTCCAAGATAGCCTCTCGCGCATAGACTCTAGACGTACGTTCTGCCCCCACTATTGTTTGGCTAGTAAGAGATCGCTCTGTGCTTGAAGTACTCTGCGAGCTGCTCAGAGCGCCGGTGGCATTTCTGCGGCGTGTTTTGCGCGCTGGCTGGGCAATTGAGCCGATAGCGCCCATTGTACTTGAAGCTGATAGCGTCGATTCCATGTTTATCACCGCTCGTTCGTTTCTATTTAATTCATTCGATGAGTACGTGTAAGTAAGAAAAACAGAAAATAGGTTATATATGACTAATTACGAACGGTTTCTTTCAAAGTTGTAATTACTGTTCTGTATAAAGTGTATCATGGTGTTGGCTAAGTAGCAAGGGGGAGGTACTTTTTTAAGAGTTCCTACCGCCTGATCAGGATGATCCCACCGCCCGATCAGGTTGACCGCAAGGGTCAACCCTACTATACCCGTTACGATGCTGCGCATCGCGCGGGGTTGATGGGAGGTCGGAGGAAGGGAGGTCGGATATAGTAGGGTTGACCCTTGCGGTCAACCTTGGGGGGGCTTGGAGGGGCGTGTTGAAGGTGCTGGTGCGGGTGTAGCCATTTCCCATTGGTACATGGTAAAATTTTTCTAGCTGCTAAAAATGTTCTCAGTCTTTTTGGCTTGACTACCGCAAGCAGCAGCACAAAAAATAACGGTACGTTTCCCTAATGGAGGTACCTTATGGCACTCGATATCGAGCTCTACCGCCGCACCGTCTATGTGCCTGCTAGACGCGGTACCCAGAGTCTCCGGCGCATCAGCGTGATCGATATCCATCCTGAGGGGGCCACACAGACTCTCCTCTTCGTGCATGGCTTTGGTGGCAATGTTTCGCAATGGCTCTACCAGTTGCGCTTCTTTGGACAGAGTATGCATGTCATTGCCCCCAACCTACGTGGACATGGATTAAGCGAAGATCCTACCGGACTCCCGTACACGATGGAGAGTTTTGTCCATGATCTGGAGGTGGTCTTGGACGCCTTACAGGTCCAGGAGCCTGTCCATCTCATCGCACACTCTTTTGGAGGAGCCATTGCCACTGAATACGTTGTTCGTCATCCTGAGAAGGTACGCAGCCTGGTGTTGATCGGTGTGACCACGCACTTCACCATGATCCCACTTCTGGGCAGACTCTTGCGCATTCCTGATCCACTTTTTAGCTTCGCGGCAAAAAAAGTGGGCGTTGCGCTCTTTGCTTCACAACGGACACTCAAGGGGATTAATGATGGTATCATGTCTTCCTGGCACATGCCACCGTTCGCCGTTCCCACACTCGTCGTGCTAGGGTACCGTGACCGGGTTTTCCGACGCAAACTATATGAAGATGTACTACACTGTAATCCTGGCGCACAACTGGTTGATATTCCGGTCTCAGCACATCTCGTGCAACTCGAGCGGCCCGATGCTGTCAATCGAGCCATCAACCGCTTTATTGAGAAACAACAGCTGGATGCTAAGACTATCAAAGGTACCGGAAAGAAACAGCAAAACATCTTCCAGCGTATTGCCCGCAAGGTTTCGTTCGCTGCACAGCACAGCGACATGCCCTGGCTCAACCATTATGATAGCAATGTACCAGCCCTGGTCCCACAGCCGAAACAGCTCCTCCACGAGATGCTCAGCACCAGTGCCGCCGCTTTTCCGCGTCGTCCCGCCATCTTCTTCTTTGATCATCAGATACGCTACCGTGAGCTCGATAGCTTGAGTACGCGCTTTGCTCATGCCCTGCGCGGCCTGGGTATCAAGACGGGTGATCGTGTTGCGATTGTCCTGCCAAACATACCACAGTGTGTGATCGCCTTTTATGGTGCGCTCAAGGTTGGAGCGGTCATTGTTTTTGGCAATCCTCTTTTGCAAGAAGAGGAGCTTCAGCGCCAACTTCGAGACACCGGAGTGCGAGTTTTGCTTACCCTGAAGTCCCTTCGAGATGTCGCCGAACGGGTGTGTGCCGACACGAGTATCACGCAGGTGATCTATACCGATGTCCGTGAGTATCTCCCCACGCGCCAGCGTGAACTGCTAATACAACTCATCAAGGAGAATCCCCTGGCTGAAGCACTTTATACTCCTTTATTAGCAAGAGACAAGGACGCCAGAGAGGCTTCTCGTTCTCTTTTCAAGCGGCCACCATTTCGTGTATCCTCGTTTGGGGACTTGTTGCGCCGGCAGCCAACGACGCCACTTGAGAGCGGAACAACCTCGAATGACCTGGCACTCATCCAGTACACGTCAGGAATGACCGGTCTTCCCAAGGGAGTCATGCTCTCGCATGGAAATCTCGTGGTCAACGTGGTTCAGCTGTGCCATTTGATGACCGATGCCTCACGGGGACACGAGGTAATCCTCTCGATGTTCCCTCTCTCGCATATCTACGGCATTACTACCGGAATGAACGCGGCGATTGCCCTGGGCGGCTCACTTCTATTGGTACCGACAACGCATACAGATGTGGTCCTCGAAGCGATAAAGCGCTATCAGCCAAGTATGCTCATCGGCTATCCGGGTCTCCTTCTTGAGATGGCGAACTATCCCAACGTGCGCAGCTACGACGTCTCGGCCATTCGCATCTGTATCAGCATCTCAGCTCCATTGTCCGTTGAGGTGCACGAGGCGTTTGAGAAGCTGACACGCGGACACCTGAACGAGGCGTATGCCCTGACGGAAGCCTCTCCCCTGACCCACGCCAATCCCTACAAAAGCGAACGGGGCGTTGGCAGTATCGGTCTTCCCTTACCCAGCACGAACGCACGCATTGTCGACCTGGAGACGGGTGAACCCCTCCCACCAGGAGGAGTGGGAGAACTGCTGATTCGTGGGCCACAGGTCATGCAGGGCTACTGGCAGATGCCAGAAGAGACGGCCCTGGGACTATGCGACGGGTGGCTGCGTACAGGCGATGTGGCGCAGATGGACGAGGATGGCTTCTTCACAATCATTGATCGCAAACAGAATCTGACCAGGTGGCCGTTGTGAGCATGCCGCAGCTAGCAGAAAAGGATACTGCTGGAGCCACCAGTACCCCGGCAGCTCCGTTCATAAAGGCCTTTGTTGTCGTCAAACGTGGTCAACGAGTTACTGCCGATGAGTTACTGGCCTATGCTCGTGAGCGCCTGGAGGACTACAAGGTGCCGCACCAGATCGAGTTTCGCACTGAGCTGCCGAAAAACGCAGTCGGAAAGGTCGTCAGGGGCCTGCTATTCAAGTGAACCGGCGTGGCTCCAGCTCCGTAAGTACTCTGGAAAAACTCCAGAGGTGATATCAACATGGATCAAGCCTCGGTCAAGCAAACTCGAGCATCACCTGGTCGATGTAACACCAACCCCAGTCTTCTCCGGGTTGAAACGACTGGATAATTGGGTGGTGAGTCGTGTGAAAGTGTTTGGTGGCATGCTTGTTCTTGGAAGAATCGCAGCAGCCAACATGCCCGCATTCGAGACAGAGGCGCAGGTGTACCCACGTATCTCCGGTTTTTAGACAATCCTCACACCCATTGGCACTGGGTGTGACTTGTCGTATCTGGTCAAGATGTGTACATTGTGTAGCCATAGGTCATTTCCCTTCCGATTGTTTACGATGACTTCTTGTCAATGGGTTGCTTCTTGCCTTCGATGAGCAAGAGCGTACTGAGTGAACTACAAACAATTCTTTTGAACCATGGGCAGGTGCAGCTTGAATCACGGCCTCATCACACGGCGGTTTCACAATATATGACATCTGTTCCTCTTTGACATGTATGCTCTGGCTTCGGTGGCTGTAAAAGTCTTAGAGATGAATGTGCCTTCGCTCATCTCCATCTGTTCTGTTTCTTCTTTGAGCGGACCATTAGTCCACCACACGCAGGACAATCTTGCCTCGTGTGTGCCCTCTCGCTCCTTGTTCGTACGCCTGGCTCGCCTGGGAAAGGGGCAGCACTGTCTCGATGATCGGTCGAACTTGTCCCGCATCAATCAATGCGCCAATCTGGATCAACTGCTCCCGGTTAGGTTCGACCACAAACCAGACCGGGCGCACCCTATGTGCCTTCGCCTCTTCAAAAGAGGGTCGTGGGCTGACAACGGAGACAAGCACCCCTCCTGGTTTCACCACCTGCCAGGATCGCTCCAAGGTGTCACCACCAACTGTATCGAAGACGAGATCA
>VBHI01000263.1 GCA_005881495.1 Chloroflexota bacterium | reverse complement strand
ATTCACGAGATCGTACGTGAAATGCGTATGCTTTTGGATAGCTATGGCGAGCGCGTGTTGATTGGCGAGATCTATCTACCGATTGAACGCCTGGTGCAGTACTATGGAGTGACGCTCGACGGGGCCCACCTGCCCTTCAACTTCCAATTCGTGATCATGCCGACCTGGGATGCTCGCGCCATTCGTCAGATTGTCGATGCATACGAAGCGGCACTTCCCCAGGGTGCATGGCCCAACTGGGTTCTGGGCAATCATGACAACCAGCGCATCGCGACGAAGGTAGGTCGTGAGCAGGCACGTCTCGCTCACATGCTCTTGCTCACGCTATGCGGAACCCCAACCTGCTATTATGGTGATGAGATAGGGATGCAAAACATCCAGATTCCGCGCGAACAACTGCAAGACCCAAAAGTGAAGGAGAGCCCAGAACTCAGTCGTGACTATGAACGCACACCCATGCAGTGGAATGCGAGTGCGAACGCAGGCTTCGCGGCCCCCGATGTGAAGCCCTGGTTACCGGTCGCTGACGACTATCAGACCTACAACGTAGAAACTGAGCAGCACGATCCACGTTCCATGCTGATGTTGGTACATTCCTTATTAGAGCGTCGACGTGCTTCGCCCGCTCTGACCATTGGCTCTTACAGGCCCATCGATCAGGAGAATGACGCGTGCTTTGTCTACCTGCGGCAGCACAACGAACAGCGCTACCTGGTAGCCCTCAATATTTCGGCTCAAGACCAGGTCGTGAAACTGCCAGGGCTGGGCCATGGTTCCCTTGTCCTCTCAACTCAGATGGATCGTGAAGGACCGGTCGATCTATTCGAGTTCCATTTACGGGGGAACGAAGGGTGTCTAATTGAATTACAAGCACTGGGAACAGCCGCTCAAAGTGAAGAGTTTTAATAAGCTCTACAATGCGAAATCGTTTGTCACCTACGTTCTCGAAGAACTGCGAAAAGTGGTCTTAAACTCCATGAAGAGGAATAGTTGTTATTGTTGCCGGGATAACCAGTCTATCACGTTTGCCGCGTTCTGGTCGGGCGGAAAGACCGGGTAGAACACCTTGATGATCTTTCCATCTTCAATGATCAGCGTAACTCGCTTGATCAGCGTCATGTTGTCAACAGTGAAGGTCGGTAGGCGCAACGCCTTCGTCAAAATAAGATCGGCATCGCTTAACAGGGGGAACGGTAGGTGCAGTCGCAGCGCCGCTTCCTGCTGGTAAGCGGTGTCCTGCGTACTCAAGCCATACACCTCAGTGTGCAAACCCTGTAGCTCCTGGTAATGGTCGCGAAAAGCGCACGATTGGGGCGTGCATCCTCGTGCGCCCGGTATCAAATCCCATCCAGTGGGTATTGCCTGGTCGGGCCTGCCCGTGCGTGGGTAGCAATAGACGACCGTCCGTCGTGGTAACTTCGCCAGATTCACTATCGTGCCCGCCGTTGACTTGAGCGCCACATCAGGCAGCAGGAAACCGGTAAGATGATCGCAGGCGCCATCATCAACGGGAATGGGCAGGTCTTCCGGTAGTTCGTAGATATTGGTTGAGCTGGACATGGATATCTCCTGACAGTTAGCCTCTTCGTGTCATCCGTGCTATTGCTGCGAACGATTGAGAGCACTGAGCACAGCCTTCACTGCGGCAAGCTCAATATTCGTATCCATCGCGGCTCCAAAGAATGTCGTTCCAGAGGGAATTTGGATCTGGATATAGGCTATGGCCTGTGCTTCGGCTCCTTCCTCAAGTGCATGCTCTGTAAAGGTGAGTACCTTAAAATCGGCTACATCGCCCTGGTTGAGCGCCTGCACAAAAGCGTCAATGGGACCGTTGCCTCGACCACGCAGTTCGCGCACGATACCATCAACGGAGATGCGAGCTGTACATGCAACGACCTTTGAGCCATCCTGCTGCGCTATTTCCTCTACATGGAACGATTCGAACGCAAACGGCTCGCTGCGGTGCAGATATTCCTGCTCGAATGCCTGGAAGATCTGCGCGCCCGAAAGCTCCTCGCCGCATTCATCAGCAAGATTTTTGATAATCTTGCCCAGCTCGACATGCATCGCCTTGGGCAATTGGTAGCCAAACTCGGTTTCCATCACATAGGCCACACCACCCTTACCCGATTGCGAGTTAATGCGAATAATCGCCTCATACGAACGGCCAATATCCTTTGGATCAATGGGCAGATAGGGGACCTGCCACAACGCACCGGGGGTTGCGTCCTGCGCCGTCATGCCCTTATTGATCGCATCCTGGTGTGAGCCGGAGAACGCAGTAAAAACAAGCTCTCCCGCGTAGGGATGACGGATCGGCACCTCAAGTCGCGTGCATCTCTCAGCAATGGCCCGGATCGCACTAATGTCGCTAAAATCCAGGCCCGGATCAATGCCCTGTGTATACATATTGAGTGCTACGGTAACTATATCCACGTTGCCTGTACGCTCGCCGTTACCGAAGAGTGTCCCTTCTACGCGATCCGCACCGGCCAGCAAGCCCAACTCGGTGCAGGCGACCCCCGTTCCGCGATCATTGTGCGTGTGCAGGCTGATGATGGTTGCCTCACGATTGCGCAGGTGCCGGCAGAACCATTCGATCTGGTCTGCATGAATATTCGCTGTCGCGACTTCAACGGTGACCGGAAGGTTCAGGATGATCTTGTTCTCAGGAGTTGGCTGCCACACGTCAACAACAGCTTCGCAGACCTCAAGGGCGAAATCGACTTCGGTTGACGAAAAGCTTTCGGGTGAGTACTGCATGATGACCTGTGTTCCAGGTAGCGCCGGTACCAACTCCTTCACAAGTTTCGCGCCGCGTGTGGCGATGTTAATGATCTCTGGCTTCTCCAATCCGAAAACGACCCGACGCTGGAGGGGCGAGGTCGAGTTATAGAGATGGACGATCGCCTTCTTTGCTCCATGCAGCGACTCAAAGGTGCGTGTAATTAATTCATCGCGTGCTTGCACGAGTACCTGGATAGTGACATCATCGGGAATGCGCTTCTCCTCGATCAGCAAGCGTACAAAGTCAAATTCGATCTGAGAGGATGAAGGGAAGCCGACCTCGATCTCTTTGAACCCGATATCGATCAGGAGCTGGAACATCCCCAATTTTTCCTTCAGTCCCATTGGGATAGGAAGCGCCTGGTTGCCATCGCGCAGATCGACGCTGCACCATATGGGTGCGGTTGTAATTGTGCGGGTCGGCCATTGGCGATCCGGCAAATCAATAGGCGGAAAGGGTTGATATTTCTTAATGGTTCCTTTTTGCATTCCACCCTGAACTCGTGTGCGAGAAATCAATTCTTTCAGCATGTAACCCTCCTTATTGTAATGTTTGATGAAGTAAGACACCGGTTGATTGGGTTGTATATGCTCCGTGGCAAATGCCATGATACCTGCGAATGCACAATAAAAAAAGAGGAGTTTCCAGCTAATTGGAAGGTCCTCTTCAGGATACTACATCGGGTTGGGTCGCATCGTTGCCCGTGTTTTTCTCTTCCTAAGCTGTGCTTGTGGCTAGCCTCGTGGTAAGCCCTACCAGACCCTTTAGCCCGATGAGTCTGGCAAGGCCGGTAAGGATGAGGCCAGTAGAGAGGAAAGCTAGAAGCAGCAGCGCATATAAAGAAACCGAGGCATAGGCGTCGATTTCATAATTTGTGATGCTTGCAGCATTCACTATAGCGGCTACACTTACGAATACGATGACATATACTGCTATAACAGATACAGAGAAAGGCACATAGATAGCACAATCCTGACCAGCCCGTATGGGGGTCTGCATTATACCTGGTGTTGCCTGCATTCCTCTGCTCTTTTCTGCTCCGCTATCTCGTGAACGTACATTGTAGAGTGCGGATGTATCTAGCACGTCGCGTCGCCCGTGCCTCGCATGATGTTACTTTACTTACTCTTCCGAGGATACATCAACGATTGAATGTTTGTCAACCTTTACGGGCAAAATGTGTTAGCATTCAGTGAGAGTGACAGCGAATGAGGTAGAGGTAATACATTAGGGACAATATTCGATGGGTTGCCGCCTGGATAGCGGAAAGGGCTGCGCTACCAGTACAACACTTTCCCACTGCGATGAGATAGAATATTGTATAGAACAGTATCTCAGGTAAAAGAAAAAGGAGCAATCTATTCATGAAAGACAACAAATCTACCATGCGCAAAACAATTGGCTGGGCAGCGTTGGCGTATGGAGCGTTTACCGCCATTTCGATCATTGGCCCAATTCTTCTTGAGCGGCTCTGGTCGCGACGTCAGTAGGCCCTCCACCATTCGTTATATACACATCGATGATACAAGAGGCTGAAAGGAGATGACTATGACACTACCGCCACAGTTGGCACGAGAGAGTACCAGCGATCAATACGCGCCTAAAAAAGAGGATAAATTTAGTTTTGGTCTCTGGACAGTTGGGAATCGTGGCCGTGATCCTTTCGGGGATTTCGTTCGCCCAGCCCTCGACCCCATTTATAGCGTGAAGCGGCTCTCACAACTGGGAGCATGGGGGATCAACCTGCACGACAACGACCTCGTCCCCTTTGACGCGTCACCAGCAGAGCGAGATCGCATTGTGCGTGAGTTCAAGCAGGCCCTGAACGAGTACGGTATGGTTGTGCCGATGGCGACCACGAATCTCTTTTTCCATCCTGTTTTCAAGGATGGGGCTTTCACATCAGTTGATCCAACGATTCGCGCGTATGCTTTACAGAAGACAATGCATGCTATTGATCTGGGCGTTGAGCTGGGAGCGAGCACATATGTTTTCTGGGGCGGGCGTGAAGGCGTCGATTCAGAAGCAAGCAAAGATCCGGTTGTGGCAATTCAACGCATGCGAGATGCCATCAACTTCTTCTGCCACTATGTCATTGACAGTGGCTATTCGCTGCGCTTTGCCTTGGAGCCCAAACCGAATGAGCCACGCTCTGACACCTACTTGCCAACGATTGGTCACATGCTCGCTTTTATCTCTACGCTTGATCATCCAGAGATGGTGGGCGTCAATCCAGAGGTTGCACACGAACACATGACGGGCCTGAATTTTGTGCATGGCGTAGCACAGGCCCTTGAGGCAGGCAAGCTCTTCCATATTGATCTAAATGACCAGAAAGGGCCACGTTTTGACCAGGACCTGCGCTTTGGGAGCGAGAATATCAAGAGCATGTTCTTCCTGGTAAAGTTACTGGAAGAGAGGCAGTACAGTGGCCCACGCCACTTTGACGCCCATGCCTACCGTACAGAGAATGAGGAGGGAGTATGGGATTTCGCCCTGGGTTGTATGCGTACCTACAACATGTTCAAGGAGAAGGTACGGCGCTTTCATGCGGATGTTGAGATACAGCAACTGCTCAACGAAATCAATAGCGGCGATCCAACATTCGAGTCGATGTTGAGTAGTGGCTATAGTGCGAATACGGTGCGGCAATTAAAAGAGGCTGTGTTTGATCCAGATGCCCTGGGGCAGCGAGGCTTTCACTACGAGCAACTTGATCAACTTACGGTCGAGATTATCCTGGGGATGCGTTGATACATTCAATGCTTGACTGGGCCAATCTCAACTTATATCCTGTACTCGCTGATCAGGAACAAACGGCCAACTTCCAGCTGGCTGTGCAGGTACACCTGGTGGACTCATGCTTTTCACTTCGCTTTCCACACCTGCACCGTTCTATCTCCACTACCCGAAGCAATGCGTTTTCCATCGGGCGACCACGCCACCGCATCCACAGAACCAGAATGACCAAGATAGGTGAAGACGTGTCCCCCATTAACGGCATCCCACACCTGTACCGTGTCGTCAGTGCCGCCTGAGGCAATGCGTTTGCCTTTTGGTTGCCAGGCCACCGCTACTACCATGCGAGGTAAGCCATAATAATCGAGTTGATGATGGCCATTGTAGATGAAAATCTGTTTGCCACTAGCCGCATCCCATAAGCGCACCGTTCCATCCTCACTTGCTGAGGCAATGCGCGACCCATCTGGCGACCATGTCACACCATCTACATTCCCTGAATGTCCACGACAAATGGCAATAATGTCTCCGGTGGTTGCACTCCATACCAGTACATTGTGAGCATTTGCAGTAGCAATTTGCGTCCCATCGAGCGACCAGGCCGAGTCGAACACTTCATATTGTTGATGCGTGTTATATGTGACTATGTCTTTCTTTGTAGATGGACTCCATATATGCACGCTGCCATCTACCTTGTTGAAGACAATACGCGTCCCATCGGGCGACCAGGCCACAAAATTTACCCCGGCCGCAGGATCGCCATAAGTAAACATTTTCTTCCCTGTAGCTGCATCCAGTAGCTGCACCACATCAGCCGCAAGGGCTATACGGGTCCCATCGGGTGACCACGCTATTCTCGACCCAGAAATAGATATATTGCCGGAGTGATTGTAGGAATAAAATCGATGTCCAGTAGCAGCATCCCACACTTGCACTGTTCCTTCACTGCCTGCAGAAGCGATACGCTTTCCATCGGGTGACCACGCTACGGAATCGACCTTTTCTGCATGACCGCTATAGATAACATCGGCAGCTTCCCCCTGAATAGCAGGTGCAGTGGCGGATCCAGCTGGACCCGCTGTCCAGGGATGTGTTCGTAGCAGCGCAACAGCGCCAGCGGCTGCAGGTACTATCGCAATCAGGCCAATCAAGGCGCTGCGCCTCGAGAAAAGGCGTCTCGCCGATGTGGTCACCCGATGGAAAGCGTATCGCTTCTGCAGGCAGTGAAGGAACAGTGCAAGTGTGGGATGCTGCT
>VBHI01000062.1 GCA_005881495.1 Chloroflexota bacterium | reverse complement strand
GCTGGCTGGCGCTGGCCTGGCTGCTCTATTGCTGTATTGGAACGCCCTGGTTCTGGCCATGGTATGTCGTCACGTTATTTGGGCTTTATGCCCTGGTTGAAGCCACTGGTGAGGATGATATCGTCTTGTTTGGCTTTTTAAGACTACCTTTCGCGGCTTATCTCCTCGCCTTCAGTATGCTCAGTATGTATTGCTTCTATGCCTGGGGACCTCATGTTAGCTTCATACCAGGCCTACCGGGGTTTCAGTGGGCATATCTGCGCGGACTCTGGGTCTGGGCTATCCCGCTTCTAGCAATACGGTGGCCTCTCTACCCAATATTCAGGCAGAGGCGCCAAATATCAAAGGGAGAACCTATCGAACAGCGCGTTGAAGACACTCTCATCGCTGCTGACAGGCTTTGAATATGATGATGTATGGATATCCGAATGATCCTCGGCGGGTAGTTTAGTTACACAACAGCGCTATTACCGGTTCAGGTTCTTATACGGGTCGTCAATTTACGGACCAAATCAAGCAATGCGCGCACATGAAAGGGCTTGACAATGACATGCTCTACGCCCAAAGTGGAGAGGTCAGTATCTGTTACTCGCGCTGTAATGATAACGATTGCGGGCAAGGGATGATTAGCCTCCCACTGTGCATGGAGTTTCGAAAGGAACGTGTGGCCATCCATACCCGGCATGGTCAGGTCCAGGAGGATGACATCGGGATAGCGCCCTTGACGGGAAGCATTGTCCATCCATGCTAAAGCTTCGTACCCTTCAGCCGCTTCTGCCGACTCACACCCATCAAGTTCGAGTGCCCAGGAAACCATATCCCGAATGGCTGGATTGTCATCCACAACCAGGACAATCGGATGGCGACCTTCATAATTATTTTTCTGCTGGCTCATGCTCCACCCACTCTATGTTCCTCCATGCTACAAAGATTGACCTACTCGACGACGTACCAATTTACCACGATATACTTTGTAGAAAGCCGCTGATAGCTTGATGAAAAGACTCTGGTTGCTCCAGGTTTGACAGGTGACCGGCATTCGGAATAACGATATATTGGGCATCGGCTATCTGCGCGGCATAGTCTTGCGCGACAGCGGGAGGAGTTAAGACATCGTTCTCACCAACGATCACCAGCGTTGGGCAGGCAATACTGGCCAGCAGATCGGTTGAATCGGCACGTTGCGCCATTCCACGGGAGGCCGCGGCAATACCCTGAGGAGTGACTGCCTCGATCATACGGCGGATGCGTGCCTCTACCTCAGGATGATTCTGGCGCGTTTCATCCGAGATCAATCTCGGCAACTGGAGATCGGCGATAGCTCCCGGGCCGCCTGTCTCGGCAAGTTGCGCCACATTTTCACGGTTCGCCTTTGCTTCGTCGGTATCTGAGCCGGGACGAGTATCAGCCAGGATCATGCCTTTTACGCGTTGTGGATATTTGCGTAGAAAGGCGAAGGCAGCATAGCCACCCATTGACAGTCCGCAGAGAATGGCGTTTGGCATTCCCAGCGCATCCATCAGGCCGGCCACGTCGTCGGCAAACTGCTCCATGGTGGAGATGCCCGTGGTGATATCACTCTCGCCAAAACCACGCCAGTCAAGGGCAACGAGGCGAAAGTGTCCCTCCGGCAGTAGCGTAGTCAACTCTCCACTCCACATGCTTCTATTCAGGGGGAAAGCATGCAGGAAGAGGAGAGGCTGCCCGATGCCATGATCATCATAGGCGATGTTGATGCCGTTGACGAGTGCTCTCATTGGCCTCCTACTTCCATCACTTACTGTGTTTGTTCTTGCACGGCTGCAGCGCCATCGGCTTGTTCGTTGGCATGATATGAGCTGCGCACAAATGGGCCAGATGCCACGTGGCGAAAACCCATCTTCTTGCCCTCTTCCTTCAAAGTAGCAAATTCCTCAAGCGGGATATAGCGTTGAATAGGCAGGTGATGAAACGATGGGCGGAGATACTGCCCGATGGTCAAGATATCGACTTTGTGCTCGCGCAGGTCGTGCATGACCTCGATAATCTCGTCCCAGGTCTCGCCTAAACCCAACATGAAACCAGACTTCGTGGGGGCCGCGGGATTCATCTCCCTGGCCCATTGTAAGACCTGTAGGGAACGCCGGTAGATGGCCTGGGGGCGCACGCGTTTGTAGAGCCTGGGGACAGTTTCTACATTGTGGTTATAGACATCGGGTTTGGCGGCGATGACGACCTGGAGGGCCTCGTAGACGCCTTTGAAGTCGGGAGTGAGGACTTCTACCCGGCAGTCCGGGTTCAGGCGGCGAATCCAGCGAATGGTGGATGCGAAGACGGCGGCACCCCCATCCTTTAATTCGTCACGGTTGACAGAGGTGACCACGGCATGGCGCAAACCCATTTTCTGTACGGCCTCGGCGACCCGTTTTGGCTCTTCCCAATCCAGGCCAATTGGACGTCCCGTGTCTACGGCGCAGAAGCCGCAGCTACGCGTACAGACGCTGCCCAGGATCATAAAAGTGGCGGTTTTTTGACCCCAGCATTCGCCAATATTGGGGCAGCGCGCCTCCTCACAGACTGTGTGCAGTTCTTTGCTACGCATCAAGTGCTTGAGGCTTTCGTAGTTTTCGCCCTTTGGCGGGCGCACTCGCAGCCATTCTGGACGGCGCTCTGGAATGGTGGTCGTCATTTTGGTTTCCTTATCAGGGGGCGTGATACATCGGGCCCCCACGATTAATAGACGTCTATTTCTTTGCCATGACTTTGCAGTTTTGTGCGGACGGCTTGCAAGAAGCCGCCAGCGCCCGCGCCATCCAGGATGCGATGATCGAAGGAGAGGCACAGGTACATCATGGAACGCACGGCTATGGCATCGTCTTCGATAACTACTGGCCGTTTGACTACAGCGTCCATGCTCAGAATGCCAGCATGGGGCTGATTGATTATTGGTACCGAGATTATTGTACCAAATGTACCGGGATTATTCACAACGAAGGTGCTATTCTGCACATCCTGGATGGTGAGCTTATTGGAACGAGCTCGCTGGGCAACGGCATTAATCTGCTTTGCCAGGCCAGCCAGGGTGAACTGGTCGGCATCATAAATAGTTGGCACTACTAAACCGACGTCAGTGGCAACGGCCATACCGAGGTTGATACGCTTCTTGATGATGATCTTATTGTCTTCGGTCCAACTTGAATTCATCAGGGGGAATTTGTGTATACCCTCGCAGACGGCCTTCATGACAAAGGGAACGTAGCTGATACTGTAGCCCTCACGCCGCTTGAAGTCTTCTTTGTTCTTCTCCAGCCATTTAGCGATGTTGGTCATATCAACCTCGACAATGGTGGTGGCATGAGGTGAGGTACGCTTGCTGCGCACCATGTGCTCGGCGATAGCGAGGCGCACGCGGTCCGGCGTGATGATTTCCACGTCCGCACCTGCTGTGGTGGTTGGTGTCGGCGTTGGCACGTATACAGGTGTGGACGAGGGCGCAATGAATTGGGCTCCGAGGTCGGCCCCTACGGCAGCAGGTCGCTGTATTGTTGTCGTATGCGGTAGTGGCGCGTAAGATGCTGAAGAGGAGACGGCGACGGGCGCGGCCTGGCGCTGCGCGACGTAGGCGAGGATGTCTTCTTTGCACACACGCCCACCGGTGCCGGTACCGGCGATCTGGTTCAAGTCGATGTCATGCTCGCGCGCAAGGCGACGGGCAAGGGGGGAGATACGCTGGCGCTCTTCCTTGTTCCTGCGCTGTGTGGTAGTCGCGCTGGCTCCATTGCCTGACCTGATCCCTCTCGTCTCCATGACAGGGGTGGCGGCCTGCGCTACACTTTGTAGCGGGGCGGTAACGGGTCCGGGCGCGGCCTGGGCGGATGTGGTTACTGAGACGTCAGCGTTCTCTTCGATGAGGGCGATGTCTACGCCTACGGCGACGGTTTCGTCGGCTTTGACCAGTATTTTTGCAAGGCGGCCTGCGACGGGCGATGGGAGCTCGGCGTTTATTTTATCGGTGATGATTTCGGCGAGTGATTCATCTTGTTCGACCCAATCGCCTTCTTTTTTGAGCCAGGAGCCGATGGTTCCTTCTGCGACTGATTCGCCCAGGCGCGGCATTTTTACCATCGTTGGCATGTGTAACTCCTTTGTATTAAATGTGTATTACATGTTTTGCTTTTGACAAACACGAGCGATCATTCATTGAGTTTCCTTCCCCTTCAAAATAACCTACTCTTGAAAGCCTCTCCCTGTACCTCCGGTTAGTAGGCGGCGAGTTGGCGGGCCGCGGTGAGTATTTTTTCGGCATTGGGTAGATAGACGGCCTCTAAGGGCGGCGCGTATGGGAACGGGACGTCGGGCGCGGCGACGCGTGTAATTGGGCCATCGAGGTATTCGAAGAGGTCTTCGGCCAGGATGGCGGATAGCTCGGCGCCGATACCGCCGGTGAGTATATCCTCGTGCACGATCAGTACTTTGTTGGTGCGCTTGACCGATTCCAGGATGGCTTCGAGGTCGAGCGGCGTAAGGCTGCGCAGGTCGATGACCTCGATTTCCAGGTCGTCCTCTTCCTCAAGAGTCTGGGCAGCTTTCAGGCACTGGCGCACCATGGCACCGTAGGTGAGTACAGTCATGTCTTCACCTTCACGGCGGGTGATGGCTTTGCCCAGGGGGACGATGTAATCTTCCTCGGGCAGCTCTTCACGCAGCTCGGGCAGGCGGTAGAGCAGTTTGTGTTCCAGGTAAAGGACAGGGTTGTTGTCGCGGACGGCGGCTTTCAGCAATCCCTTGGCATCGTAGGTGGTTGACGGGACGACGACTTTGATGCCGGGCGTATGGAAGAACCATGCCTCCGGGCTGGCGGAATGGAATGGGCCACCCTTAGTGCCGCCGCCGGAGGGACCGCGAATGACTATTGGCACAGGCATACCGGAGCGCCAGTACATTTTGCTGGCCATGTTGATGATCTGGTCAAAGCCGCAGGTGATGAAGTCGATGAACTGCATCTCGGCGATGGGACGCATGCCCATGAGGGCTGCTCCAACGGCGGAACCGATGATGGCGGCCTCGGCCATGGGCGTATCGATGACGCGCTCGGGGCCGAACTCTTCCAGCAGGCCCGCGCTGACCTTGAATGCTCCCCCGTAGGTTCCCACGTCTTCGCCAAGGAGAAAGACGGCCTCGTCGCGCCGCATCTCTTCACGTATAGCCTGGCCTATTGCCTCTAAGTATGTGACTGCGCTCATCGTCGTCCAACCTCCTCGGGTGTCTTGATTGTGGCCGCATCCATGGTGGTGAAGGGCTTGCCGGTACGTGTGTCCAGCGCGTTGACGTAGCGTGGGTCTGCGGCGCCAGGCTCACCGACAATGGAGATTGGCCCGGCGGGAGCAAACACGTAATCCGTTACGGTCGCGGGATCGGGGGCAGGGCTTTCTTCAGCGTAAGCTACAGCATCGCTGACGGTCGTCTTGACTTTCGCCTCGATTTCGGCCTTGACGGTCTCCGTCAAGATGTTCTCTTTGGTGAGATAGGCTTCGAAGCGCGGGATGGGATCTTTGGCCAGCCACTCGTCGCGCAGTTCCTTGGGCACGTAATCGGCTTTGTCGGCCTCAGAGTGTCCCCGGACGCGGAAGGTTTTGCATTCGACAAGGGCGGGGCCTTTTCCACTGCGCACGTGCTCGCCCGCGCGTTCGACGGCCGCGATGACTGCCAGCACGTCATTGCCATCGACGGTCTCGCCTGGCATTCCATAGGCCACGACGCGGTCGGAGAGATTCTGGATGGCAAACTGTTTGTAGGTGGGGGTCGAGTAGGCGTAGCCGTTATTTTCGATGACGAAGATGATAGGGAGCTTCTGGACGGAAGCAAAGTTGAGGGCCTCGTGGAACGGCCCGGTATTGGTGGCGCCGTCACCGCAGGAAGCCAGCACGATTGTTGAACGTTTGCGCATCTTCATGGTCAAGGCGACGCCGCAGGCGACGGGCAGGGATTCGCCCAGCATACTGATTGATGGCACGATACCGTGATGCATATCGCCGATGTGCATTTGTCCGTCACGCCCAAGGGTGGGAGAGTTACCGCGAGCAAGCCACTGACACATCACCGCGCGGGGCGAGCTGCCTCGTACAAGATGCATCCCCAGATCACGATGCTGCGGTACGATGCAGTCACCATCGCGCAGCGTCATTGCTGCTCCGACGGTAGTGGCCTCGTGTCCCTGCGCTGTGTAGACTCCACCGGCGACACGTCCCTGTAAAAAGAGGGTGCGGATGCGGTCTTCCATGGCTCGGGTGAGGCGCATAAAGTAGTAGATCTGTAGCAGTTCAGCCCGCTCCAGCCTCATAGTTATTTTTTCCTCACAGAGGCGACCAGCAGAGCAAGCGTGGTCGCCCAATTACTAATGTAGATGGACGTAAGATGGACACCAGCAAGTGGTGCCCCTACATGTTTCGGCGCTTTTCCTGCTTCCATGCTAACATGTGGTGTGAATGTGTGTCAAGTTTGGGGATGGGAGGCATTGCCACAATTCGGGGGCGCTCCAACCAGGCGACCCTGGTGGTCGTCCATAGTAGGGGCGACCCTTGGGTCGCCCTCCAGAGCCTGAGGTGCTGGTTTTATTTTTGGGCGGATTGGATTTCGTGGCGGAGGCGTTTGATGCGCTCGCGGTAGGCGTCTTCGGGCTGGCGATAGCCTAGTTTGGGTTTGTCGCCCATGCTCACGTGCCATTTGCGGAAGGCGAGGCCGATTTCTGTCTGGTAGAGGGCTTTGACGCGGAGCCATTGACGGTAGCCCCTGCTGTGCAAGACGTGGCGCTCGGCCCTGGTGCGCAGGAACGAGTTCTGGACGAGAGCGTACTCATTTACTTTCACGATGCCGTTGCTAACTTCGGAGGAGAGGAACTGGCGGATGATGGCGGCCTCGTGGGCAAGGGCTTTGATGAGGATGTAGAGGAGGAACATCTGCGCGAGGAAGGGCGGGATGTAGTCGCCGATGAGGGCAATCAGGGATAGGAACGAGACGTAGCTGTTGCCTGGATTGGCGTTCAGGGCAACGCTGGCCTGGAAAGTGACGAAATCAAAGAAGCTATGCAGTCCCACGGCGATCAGGTAGCCGGCGAGGGGGATGACGACCTGGCGCCAGCGCACGCGGGTGTGGCGCACGTAGCCGAGGGCCGCACCGAAACAGGCGAGAAAGGTTGAATGGCCCAGCCAGCCGAGGACGATGCGGTAGACGATGAGAAAGACGGGGAACTGCCGGAAGTCGACGGCGAAATAGCGGAAGTTCTCGACCATGGCGAAGCCTGCGCCGATGAGCGCCGCGTAGACTATGCCGTCGGTGATGTTGTCGAATTCATCGCGCAATATAAAGAAGAGCAGCAGCAGGCCGAGACCTTTGATCGTCTCTTCAGTGATACCTGCATTCAGTCCTTGAAGGGCCGAGCGAACGACATCGCTGGTATTGGGCCCAAGTAGGTTGGTGAGCATGCCATCCACCCTCCTTTCAATAAAGAGGGCAGGTGGGATGGCGATAATGGCTCCCCATAAGAAGGCAGCGATGCGCAGAAACCAGGGCTCGTGCTCGTAGCGGTCAATGAAGTTGACGAGCAGGAAGATGCCTATCGCGGGTACGGCGGGGATGACGATAGCGGCCGATACGCTGCTAAGGCCATACTCGGCAAGGGCAGAGAGAGTGATCAGGCCATTAAGGACAAGGGTAATGGCGGCGCTGATGGCGAGAAAGAGCAGGCCGATGCCAGCGATCAGCCAGCGTGTACGAACGCCCATACGCTGTGGCAGGGCAAATTGCATAGTGACACCGGCACCGAGCTGGCTTTCCTCTTCGCCCTCTTCCCAGACCTGGGCGGCGAGTTCAGGAGCGGGCTGTTTGGGCAAGCGTGGCGGTGTGACAGACGCGGATGCCTTTGGGAAACCTTGCAAACCCTGTGGACCCTGGCCAGCACGCCTTGTGGAGACGTCGTTGAAGCGCGAGCGTTGATAATCCGTCTGCACGGGGTGAGGGATGGAAGCTAGATGCACTGTCGTGGCATCGAGATATTCTTCCGGGGAAGTGGTCTGGATGTTGGGAGCGATCAATTGCAGCATGGTACTACCGAGGATAAGAATATCCTGCGGGTGCATGGGGAACCTGCCGCCACTGGGCACAGGATGACCATTGACACGCACAACATTATGCTCGGTGAGGTTGGTAATGTGCCAACCGGAGGCGTCCAGGTCAAGACGGGCGTGTTCGCGCGAGACGGTTGGATCCACCAGGACGATATCGTTGCTCAAGGCGCGGCCAATGGTGGTACTGGCCTGCATGAGCAGGTATACCAACTGCTCTTCTGGCAGCCAGCCAGAGGGATATCTATCCTGGAGTTGGGCAGTGACGTTGGCAGGTAGACGCACCCGTATCACTCGCAAGACGCCGTAATTTTGCTGCATCCTTTGATCTTTCAGACATCTGCACTACTGTGTCTCGTCGCTACTATCAGCGAGACTGACGTGTAAGATTGTTTCCCCTGTATATTCCCTTACCAGGTGACATGTGCGCTCCCACTGCATGAGGATGGCAGCGAAACGCTCCCAGTAGTCGGAAGCTTCCTGCTCCAGCTGACGCCAATGAATATAGGCCGCGGCGTCTGCGAAGGTGGTGGTAAGAACGTATTCTGAGCCTGTACTTGCGCGTAACATGGAGACATGTTCGACACCAGGGATCCAGCGCTGCATTTCGAGGTAGCCTGAGGAGGCCAATGCCTCCAGCTCGGCAGCTGTGTGGCCTGGCTTGAGCTGCCAGATGCGTACTGAGTAATAAGAAGTCATGCCTGCCAACTCCTGATGATTTCACTTCTTGCTTTACTATACACGGGAAGGGGAGAACTGACAAGGTGCATCTTTTAATATCTTTGTAATAGCCAGAGCGAGCTCCCTTGCACTACGAAGGCGGCCAGTGTGGCGAGGGCAAAGGCGGAGGAGATACCTACATTGTTGATTAATCCAGAGATGGTGAGAAAGAAAACGGCGAAGGCGTAGGAACCAGCGAGGACGCCACGGAGCACGCGGCGTGCGGCAGGCGCTCCTTGAAAAGCGTGGGTGAAAGCGCCGAATATGCTGGCGAAGATGGGGAAAGGGGTGAGCAGGCCGCTTAAACGAGGGCCGAGGAGGGCGGCACTCTCGGTGATTACTATGACGAAGAGCGTTGCGGCCAACATGCGCGCTGCGATTTCCCAGGCCGGCGGTGTTGCCGCGGGTTTTGATTGTTGATCTTTTGGTAATAAGGCTACGGCAACTGTCAGTACGAGGAGGACGACGACAAAGGAGGCAAGCAGGGGCAGCGAGATATGTTCTAACACGTAGGTTGAGGCAAAGAAGACTCCCCAACTTGCAAACAGGCAGATTTGCCAGGAAAGGCGTAGTGAAAGCCAGCTGTAGGCCAGGCAGAATGTGGCTACTGAGATGGTTCCGGTCATAGTGCCGAGGGCTGCGCGGGAGGCAAAGGCGGTACCCTGTTCCAGTGCGAGGAATAAGACTACAGGTGCAGAGGTGAGGGGGAGTCCGACGAGCCAGCCGCTGACAAGGGAGCCCCAGCGTCGGCCGATGAGAGTGATTATGAGGATGAAGAGGGGAGTTAGGAGGAGTTTTAGGAGTAGCATGGGGTAAGCTCCAGGGCGACCGTATATTCGGTATATCCAGATCGACCGCACGCGTTTGGTTCACCGCAAGGATCGGCGTGTCCAATACGACCGCACGGGTCAATCCATAGGCACCAACTTAAGCGTACTCACATAGCCGCTTCACGACCGTGAAGCGGAAACCGTCCATAGTAGGGGCGATCCCTTGTGGTCGCCCGGCTCGGGTGCTCGCCCGGTGCGGGTTAATGAATTTTCGTTGCACTCGTTATTTCATTCGCCTACAGAGTCCCTCTTGGTCGCCCTCGAAACGATGCCCCATCACTTAAGTTGATGCTTATTGGTTGACCGCAAGGGTCAACCCTACTATATACGATGCCGTTTTTACATGTTTTGTTGGTTATTTTTAGTGGTTGTTAGGGAGCGCCTGTATATATTTGTGAACATCTGGGGAGAGATGGTTATTCCGATTTTGGGCTGTTCGTTTGCTCGCACTTGACATGGTGGGAGAGCGTGGCTACACTATTGGTGTGATTAATGGTTTTGCAGCGATTTTATAAGGAGGTGTTTCATGATAGATGCAGTCGCAACGGTCTGCATTTTCGTCAACGATCAGGATAGAGCCAAAGCTTTTTATACCGAGAAGCTGGGCTTTGAATTACGGCAGGATTCACCGATGGGTGAGTCACGTTGGATTGCTGTCGCGCCAAAGGGTGCGCGCACCGAGGTGATTCTCTACAAGATGGATGAGAACTGGGAGCATTATCGCTCGGTTTTAGGGAAGTCACAGGCTTTGACCTTCAATGTGACAGATATGACGGCGCTGCATGCTAATCTCAAAGCCAAGGGGGTGCGCATTACCCAGGAACCAGATCCTCAACCGTGGGGAACCTATATGATGATTTTGGATGAGGACGACAACGGGCTGCTTATGGTTGAACCTCCCAGGTAAATCTTCTGAAAAGCTCATCCTTTATGAATAAGTTATGAAGATGTGGGTTCGTAGCCACGCGTGACTACGAACCCACCGTAGTGTTTTGGTTGCTTTACAGCAGAATCCTTCTAGAAAACGATGAGCGGCTTGAGGACGCCATCGAGTTTTTTGTCCATAACCTCAAATGCTCTCTCCATCTCGTCAAATGTGAAGGTATGGGTCGTCATGAGCGTTGGATCGACGCGCTTCATCTCCAACACACGCAGGAGGCGTTCCATGCGCAAACGGCCACCAGGACACAGACCGGTCGTAATGGTCTTTTCCGCCATGCCGACTCCCCACTCGACGCGAGGGATATGCACGAAGTCATCGTGACCGTGATAGCCAACATTGGAGATGGTGCCGCCGGCTTTCGTGACTTTGATAGCATTCTGGAAAGTGATATCCGCCCCCAGCGCCTCGATAGCTGTGTCCACACCCTGTCCATCAGTCAGATCGAGGATGCGCTGGACAACGTCCTCTTTGGAGAAATCAGCGATCGCATCGGCACCATAGATGCGCGCAAGTTCTTGTCTGCGCGGTACCGTTTCTACTCCAATGATCAGCCCCGCCCCACGCAACTTCGCCCCTACAGTTGCCATCAGTCCCACAGGACCCTGTGCAAAGACAGCTACTGTTCCCCCGATAGGAATATTGCCGTTCTCTGCGCCCATGAACCCGGTCGAGAGCATGTCGGCACAGTAGACCGCCACCTCATCAGGCACGCTTGCAGGAATACGGGCCATATTCGCATCGGCCTCGTTCACATGGAAGTACTCGGCAAACACGCCATCCTTCGTATTGGAGAATTTCCATCCTCCCAGAGGTGCACCAGATTGGGAGGAGTGACCAGCCTGCGAAGCAGGATCGCCCCAATCCGGTGTGATTGCGCCAACCAGGACACGATCACCTGGCTTGAAGAGCTTTACGTTGCTGCCTACTTCATGGACGACACCCACTGCTTCGTGTCCCAGGGTCAGGTTCTCTCGCGGGCCGACGGCACCGCCTACTGTATGGGAGTCCGAGGTACAAATAAGGGCTTTGGTCGTTTTGACGATCGCGTCGTTTGGACCTGGATGGGGAATAGGTTTCTCCATGAAGCCCACCTGACCGATAGCTTTCATTACAAAAGCTTTCATGCTCGTTCCTTTCTTTGCTTCGTTGCATCAGCTTGCATACGCACACGACCGGCGCACACAACACAAGATTATGGGGAGATCTCAAATCCCGTAGGGGAAACATCGTCTACCGTTTCCTAATGAGGTAGAATACTATCGTTCTCTCACAAATTCATCACAGTTTGCCTCTGTTTTGTCACAGTTGAATCACAACGTGGTAGATCCACTTGATCGGTCCCTTGCCTCCTCACTGTTGAGGTGGTAGAGCGCCTCCCAGTAGCGCAGCCAGGTGTCGCGAATCTCATCTTCCGTCTTCCCCTGATCATAGGCTGGCGAGATCAGGGGCATGGCTCGCTCGACCTTCACCAGCACAATGTGCCGGATGGGACTGGTGGTCCCACGGTGCCGGTAGAAGGCGAGTGCCTCTTCAAAGAGGGGTCCTTCTTCGTAGACGGTAGCAGGGCCTTTGAAGCGATACCCCTTGCGGGCAACCGGGTCAACCACGTTGATCTCTACTATCGGTCGCTGTTGCACATTGGCGACGGTTCCCGGCGAGCAGATATCGGCAAAGATGATATGTTCGTCATCCCAGACGGTCGTGGTCCCTTTCGGAGAAAGATTAGGTGTGCCGTCCTGGCAGACCGAGGCAATAAAGCCAAGTCGCTGCTCGTTGAGAACACGCTTCATATCCTCCGTCAATCGGACTTCTGCTTTCTCTTTCATAAGACGACCTTCTTTCTATCATGATGAATGGCTTCCTTTCTGTCTCCCAATTCACCATTACTATACTTCATCATGCCCGAGAAATGGACTGAAGAAAAGGACCATTTCTAGCCAGGAGAGGCAGCCATTTTAAAGTACCGATTTCCCACATCGTCATTGGAAGCACCGCATCAGCGAGTAGCGCATCATACTTAATCAACACATCCGAAACACCTCTTGGCACTCAGACTTGGCAGAAGCTTCTTCTTGTCAGGACAAAGTGACGTTAGCATAGGTCAGCTGATGGCCCAAAGCCCTCGATGAGGTCTCCAGCCTCTATGGACCTCGACACGTCCAGATGTCTGCACTTCGACTTCGCACCAGTTCAGGCTTGGGGAGCAGTTATTTGCCCGACCTCGATGATATAGTCGTCAGGGTCACGCATGTAGCAGCGAATCTCCACGCCGTGGTCCTTTGGCTCGGTAAGGAATTCGGCCCCCCTCCTTCGCCACTCCTCGTACGAGGCCCTGATGTCCGCGACACGAATATTCAGGAAGCTGGAAACCTCATTCGGGTTCTGAGGGGGACGAAGCGTCACGTTGGGTTTATCGTCCGTTGGGCCGCCACCGACGTTCAAAATCAGCCAACTATTGGCAATTTGGATGATGGTGGGTTCGCCGCTGCGAACAACGGTGCCTCCGAGAATACGCAGATAAAACTCCGCTGAGCGTTTCACATCCGCTACGGTCAAGAAGTGTGTCAGAATAAAGCCTTCTTTGGGAGGCAAGTGATAGTCTTCTCTGTTGATCATGGTCTCTTCTCCTTCTTTCTTGTTGCTCTTGCGTTGATGAGTCTCACAACGAACAGGGTTCAACAGCCGTGGAACGCTGCCGTCTCCATCTCATTATTTTCAATACTACATGGGTCCGATGAGTTTAGACACGTATGGGTCATACTCTAGAAATAGTGTCATTAATACCATAACCTCGCCGAAATGTGCTTTTATGCGTCAGGAGTCAAAACTGGCGAAGATATGCGTCAGCCTCTAAGCCCGAGAACTGGCCTTGTGTCACGGCCTGTGTAGCCGTTTGCCTCGTCTTCGTGTCTATGGGTTGGAAGCCTCGATCTAGGAAAGGTCGCGGCAGGCGACCAGCAATCATCAAGAGGGCATGTCGCCTGCATCTGCTGGGAAAGCATCTACGATTCGCTTTCACGCATCCCTGGCGTATAGGTCAGGCCAACCAAAATGCCCTCAGGGCTGAGCAGACGGGTCACGGTTTGGCCCCATGGCTCTTTCTTTGCTTCAATCAAAGGCGTGTAGCCCCTTGCTTTCAGCTCTTCAGAGGCCTGGGCAACATCTTCTACGTCAAATTCGAGCCAGGAGGTGGGAGTTGGCAGATCCGTTGGCCATTCGTTCACACCGAAACACGACTGAGCCGCTTGTGAAAGCGGCCACAGGGCAAATGTTTTGACCCCCTGAAGCTCTTCGGTGTGCAAGTACCCGTCAGCTTCTTCCTGGAAAGAAAGGCCCAGGCTCTCTCGATAGAAAGCTGCGCTTTCCTGCATAGCTGAGACGATCGGCCCGAATCCGGCGACGAACAAAACCTTCATACTCTTTTCCTTTTCTAGTTGGTGAGCAGTATCGTTACCATAATAATGAGTATACGAGAGGAATGATGACAATCCTCTGTCACTATTCGGCGTAGCGGCGAGCACTATCCAGGCAGCCTGTCACACGAGATAATGCCCATGCTATCTCTAGCAAACGACCTCCACCGAACGAGGCTGAGAGCCCATATCTTCGCCAATTTGACAGATATCATCGCCCATTTTAGGCGCTTCGCCATAATTTTAAGCAAGAGAGCGACAGTTTGCTGTGCTTGCCTAAAAAGGCGGAGTTATGAGTCAATTGGGGATTCGGGCGAAATTATGCGCCAGAAAAATCTGTATTGACTCATCCATTTAAGCTCGATGTCCTGGCGATTTTATGCGCCGGAAGTGGCGAAGTTATGGTATTTCTGACAAATAGCTCTTTGTCAATAGTTCGTTAGCAGTAGGTATGTTGATGATAATTGAATAATGGATCATCCTCACATTTGGGGAAAGCTCTTCTATAATGTGGAATGAGACATGTGTTTGAGCATGAAAAAAGGAACCAGTCGGAACTATAAACTCAGCAATCCCCAAATGTGAGGATGATCCTGAATAATGACCACTTGCTAATGAGAAGTGTGGCCGCTAAGGGCTACCGATTTCGATTAACAGTTTTTTACTGCTTGTCTGGTTAATTTGATAAACATTTTTATCCCAGTCGGGCAGCCTCAGCCATTTAGGCGACATTGTATGCATCCAGACGAACCAATGTCAGCAGATTTCAATCCCTGTCGGGCAGCCTCAGCCATTTAGACACCCTCACCTACGATGTGAACAAAGAGTTGACCTTCATTTCAATCCCAGTCGGGCAGCCTCAGCCATTTAGACACCGCCGGACCGAACTGAGCGAGGGCGGCTTTCACGTAATTTCAATCCCAGTCGGGCAGCCTCAGCCATTTAGACCGGATACATGAAAGCGTTATCAAGGGGTGTGTGAGTATTTCAATCCCAGTCGGGCAGCCTCAGCCATTTAGACTATCCTATTCTTTGTGCATGACAGCATCGCCTTTGAGATTTCAATCCCAGTCGGGCAGCCTCAGCCA
>VBHI01000262.1 GCA_005881495.1 Chloroflexota bacterium | reverse complement strand
TCCAGTAGCCAGATTCGCGCTCGAAACGCCAGCCGCAGACTGAGCATTTCTCGTACATCGTGTAGCCCCTACGGAAAAGTTTGCCTTTGCCACAATTGGGGCAGCGCAAAAAAAGGGCGCGGAATAGGCCAGTTATGAAACTATTCAAATTTATATGCCCCCGGTTTTTTTCATCGTTCATCATTCATTATACACCAAAAGTTCCTATTAAGGTTTTCTTCAGGTCTTGTCTCTTCTTCCAAATCAGCATGCATTGAAACTTTTGGGTAATGGGCAGCGTTTAGAACAGATAGGACGGAGTGGCTCCTTCTTGATGTCTGCGGACGGGACGCCGAGATACTAAAATGTGAGATGTTTTACTATATTTTGAAAGGCAGGTTCTTAATGGCTCAGTTAGTCACCAAAGTGTCGTCCAATCGTATCCTTGCCAGGCTCAGATCATTGTTGCTTTCCGAAACACCCAAAACGCTCTTCGTCACCAACCCCCGTGTGCGCATCTTTCTGCTCTCCTTCGCCATGCTTTTCTTCGAGCTGCTCTGCATCCGCTGGATACCATCATACGTGCGCTTCCTGAGCTATTTCAATAACTTCGTCCTGCTCGCCTCATTCCTGGGCATTGGCCTGGGCATGCTCACAGCGCGTCGCAAACGTTTCTGGTTCCCGCCGTTTCCGCTCATGGTGCTCCTACTGGTTATCGTTGTCATGTGGAACAAGTTCGACCTGCAAATCAGTTCGACCGAGGTGCTCTACTACGGAGTAGGTGAAACGCTGGGCGCACGCGCAGATAACTACGCAGTTCTGCCTATTATTTTCGGGCTGGTCACCGCCTGTTTCATTCCGCTCTCGCGTTCTTTCGGGCAGCTATTCATCCAGATTAAGCCGCTTACTGCTTATACCTTTGACATCGTCGGCAGCCTGATAGGCATTGCCGTCTTCTCCGTTATCGCCTATTTCGCTCTTCCACCGCTCGTCTGGTTTGTTATCCTGACGCTCCTGATCCTGGCGCTAAGTTCACGCCAAACGGTTTTGTTCGTTGCTAGCGCATTCCTGATCAGCCTCATCATCGTTGGACAGTTGCAGCGCGGCGCCTATTGGTCGCCCTACTACAAAATCCTGCTCCATCCCTTGCCACAGGGTGGCTATATTGTCGATGTCAACAACGCTGGCGGTCACCAGGCCATGGTTCCCTGGCAATATAAGGAGCCCTTCTATCGTCGTGTGTATGAACTCTTCAATGGTAGTTCATTTCAGCATGCCCTGATCCTGGGGGCAGGCAGCGGTTCTGATGTCTCTACCGCACTTGCCTTCGGGGTCAAGTCAATCACGGCCGTTGAGATTGACCCTACCATCCAACAGCTCGGTGTTCGCTTCAATCCTGACCAACCCTACAGCGACCCCCGCGTGAAGGCCGTCATCAACGATGGTCGCTCCTTCCTCCAGAACGATACCGGGAAATATGACCTGATCATCTTCGCCCTGCCCGACTCACTCACCCTCACTTCCAGTAACACCAGTTTGCGCCTCGAGAGCTTTCTGCTCACAGAGGAGTCGATACGGGCTGCCCGCGCACATTTAACCAACAACGGCCTCGTGGTTTTCTACAACTTCTACCGCCAGGACTGGCTGGTGCAGAAACTGGCTAATATGGCAGGACATGCCTTCAACCAGGAACCACTCGTCTCTACCTATGGTGGATGGGGCCGTGCGGCCACCATCATGGTCGGCCCGCGACTGCGAACACTCCCAGCGGGCATGTTCGGTCCCTATCATGAGACTGCTTCCACCACCAAAGACTTGCGCGTCATCGGCGAGGGCTACTATCATTTGACAAACGACACTATGGCAACCGACGACTGGCCCTTCCTCTATTTGCGTGAGTACAGCTTCCCCATGCTATACACCCTTGGCCTACTGATGGTGGCCATCTACGCGCTGGGCGGCACCCTCCTGCTCGCCCCACGCAAAACCCTACGGCGCTTCGACTGGCACATGTTCTTCCTCGGCGTTGCCTTTATGCTGCTCGAAGTCAAAAGCCTGACCACCTTCTCGCTCCTCTTCGGGAGCACCTGGTTTGTCAACTCCCTCGTCTTCTTTGCCATACTCAGCAGCGTCCTCCTGGCCATCCTTGTCAACAGCCGCCTCAAGATACGCCGCATCGGCATCTGGTACCTCCTGCTTTTCGGAGTACTCGTCTTGAACCTCCTTCTACCGCCAGAAGCCTTACTGCTGGGCAACCCCATTGCCCGCTACTTTCTCGCCAGCATCCTGGCCTTCACGCCGGTCTTCCTGGCAAACATCATCTTCGCCAACTCCTTCCGCGACAGCGAAGCCGCCGATATCTCCTTTGCCTCCAACCTCCTCGGCATCATGGTTGGCGGCAGCCTTGAGTACTTCAGTATGCTGTACGGCTATCGCTGGTTGCTTGTTCTGGTGATACTGTTCTATGCTTGTGCTTTGCTGCTGCGGCGCCGTCGAACTGCTAAGGTAGGGGAAACGAGCGAAGCTGCTGTTCTCTCTGCGCCGGCTGAAAGCATAACTGGCGGAACTTGATTGGGGTTTGGAGGAGTTGCCGCTAGATACAGAATATGGTAAACAGGAAATAACAGGGAGGAAAAACTCGATGTCACAGCAAAAGGAAACAGAACGCGTGCGCGAGATTTTTGATGCGTCAGCTGCACAATATGACAGAGGAATAGCATTCAGCGAAAAGCTCTTTTTTGGTGATGGCCGGGCCTGGGCCTGTTCCCAGGCGCGAGGGCAGGTGCTGGAGATTGCCATTGGCACCGGGCGCAACCTGCCCTTCTATCCAGCCGATGTGGAGATCACGGGGATCGAAATCAGCCCCGCCATGCTGGAGATCGCCTGCCAGCGCGCACAAAGCCTGGGTCGACAGGTCGAGCTGGTCGTCGGGGACGCGCAGGCGCTACCCTTCCCCGATCAGCGTTTCGATACAGTTGTGTGCACGATTTCGCTTTGCAGCATTCCCGACGAACGACAGGCCATCGTGGAGGTGTGGCGCGTTCTGCGTCCAGGCGGCCGCTTCGTTGCCCTCGAACACGTGCGCAGTCCAAACACCATCATACGCGGACTTGAGCGCCTGCTCGACTCCTGGGCGGTGCGTACTCAGGCAGATCACCTTTTACGTGAGCCAGTAGAAACTGTGCAGACGGCAGGTTTTAGCATCGAATATCTCAAACGGCAGAAACTGGGCATCGTCGAGCGCCTGATTGCGCGAAAGGCTTTACAATAAGGGATTTTGTTGATCGTCGAAAAACTTAAGGAGAATGGGTA
>VBHI01000061.1 GCA_005881495.1 Chloroflexota bacterium | reverse complement strand
CGTTGCGCCGCCTCGTCCCAGGCGGTGCGCCCGGCGGTCCGCGGCGAGAAAACCTGCGTGGGCGCATTCTGCGCGATGGCGCGCACCTCCCCCAGGTTGTGCAGTTCGCCCAGGCCCACCAGTTGCATCAGTGCGTTGCCGTACGCCGTCGCCTCATATGGCCCGGCGATCACTGGTATGTCGAGCGCGTCGGCTAGCCACTGGTTGAGGCGTGTATTACGCGATCCGCCGCCCAGCACATGTACACCATTGATGGCTGTCCCGCTGATCTGGCCGACCTGGCGCAACACTTCGCGATAGCGCAACACGAGACTTTCCATGATACACCGTGCAAAGGACGCTGGCGCCTGGAGCTTTGCCTGTCCATGTTCTAGCAGATATGCGTTGATTGCATCCGGCATATCCTCCGGTGCCAGGAAGCGCGGATCGTCGGGATCGATCAACGCAGCGAATGGAGGAATGGCATCCACATCAGCGAGCAAGGTGTCGTAGTCCGTGGCACGATCCTCGCGTGCCCACCGGCGCTGGCATTCCTGTAAGAGCCACAGCCCCATCACGTTCTTGAGGAAGCGGGTCGTGCCGAAGACGCCGCCCTCGTTGGTCCAATTGGCGGTCATCGCCTCCGGCGTTACTACTGGCCGCTGGAGCTCTACCCCGACCAGCGACCACGTGCCGGAGCTGATATACCCCCAGCCGCCCGGTAGCGATACTGGAGCCGCAGCAATGGCGGAACCGGTATCGTGGGTCGCTGGAGTGATCACACGCATGGCACCGAGGTCGTCGCGCAGCTCTGGCAGCACCTCTCCTAACACTGTCCCAGCCTCGACGACTGGCGGGAGCATCGAAGTAGGGATCGCCAGCCGTTCAAGCAGATCCGTCGCCCAGCGCCTGGCGACGGGATCCCAGCACTGTGTGGTCGTGGCGTTAGTGCGCTCAGTGACAAGCGCCCCACAGAGCCAGCTATGCAGCAGATCGGGGATGAGCAACAGGCGATGGGCCTGTGCCAGTTCACCAGGTTGCATGCGCTCATGTGCGTAGAGCTGGAAGATGGTATTGAACGGCAGAACCTGGATACCTGTGCGTGCGTAGAGGACCTCGCGGGGAACGCGTGCGAAGACGTGCTCCATCACGCCATCCGTGCGGTGGTCGCGATACTGAAAGGGGTTCCCTTGCAGGAAGCCGTGTGTATCACACGGCCGTAATCGACTCCCCAGGTATCGACGCCGGCGCTGTGAAGCGATCCAGCCGCCTGCCTGGCTTTCCGTAACCCTGTGAGGGTCTCGTCCCACAGCGCGAGGACGTTCCAAAAGCGGTGTCCGCGCAGCAACACCGGGCGGTTGGGAAACCGGTAGACCTCTTCCAGGCCCAGCCGTTGCCCATCGAAGCGCGCCAGCATCACGCGCCCGCTCTCGGCACCCAGATCGACCGCCGCCATATTGCGTGTTTCCATGGGTCTACTACCCCTTTTCTCAACGCGGATACGCCGCCGCGACGCCCCCATCGACGTTGAGGATGTTGCCAGTGCTCTTGCTGGAGCGCGCCGGTGAAGCAAAGAACGCCACCGCCTCGGCGATATCCTCCGGCAGGATATTGACCCCCAGCGTCGTCCGTTTGCGGTAGACCTCTTCCAGTAGGAAACTTCTCCAACAAAACACACGAAAACAAGCGACTTATGCGCCGGGATAGCCGCTGGACGTTGCGAGGGCAGTCCTCTCACGCGCCACGCGATCGGCGTATCCACTGGCGCGGAACGCTGCAATAGGATCGGGATCACGTCCCTGACGAACACGAACCTCAGCCAGCAGCGAACGCACATCTGTCTCATACGCCGCCTGGAGGACGCGATACGCTCCCAGCACATCTCCGGCCTCCTGGGCAGCGTGCAGGGCCGTGTGGTCCACCAGCAGCGCTTTGGCGTACGCGGTCTGGATGTGGATGACGCTCTGGATCATTGCCTCGATCTTCGGCTCGATATTGTGCGATTGGTCGATCATGTAGGCGATGCGACCCGGGTTGGCATTCCCTTCAACACTCGCAGCGACGATCTCGTTGAAGATGCAGAAGAGGTCAAAGGGGTTCTGTGAGCCGACGATCAGGTCGTCGTCAGCATACCGGCGGTCGTTGAAGTGAAACCCACCCAGCCGGTCTTCATCGAGCAATTGTGCGACAATCTGTGCAATGTTGGTCCCCTGGGGATGGTGGCCGGTATCGACCAGCACCTCCGCTTGCGAACCCAGTTTTTGTGCCATGAGCAGCGACGTACCCCAGTACGGCAGGTCGGTGGAATAAAAGGCTGGCTCGAAGAACTTGTACTCGATCAGCAGGCGCATCCCGGCAGGCAATGCGGCATAGATCGCCCGCAGGGAGTCCAGCAAGCGATGGCGGCGGCGGCGCAGGTCATCCTGTCCGGGATAGTTGGTGCCGTCGGCCAACCAGAGGCTGATCACGGCTGAGCCGACCTCCTGGGCGATCTGGACGCATTCGAGCACGTGCTTGATCGCCATCTCGCGCACCCCTTTGTCGGAATGGCACAGGCTGCCGAGGCGATAGGCATCGTCCTGAAAGAGGTTCGGGTTCACCGCGCCGATGCGCAGGCCGAGTTGTCCGGCGTACTCCCTCACTGCCTGCCAATCATCTTCCCTGTCCCAGGGTATGTGGATGGCGACGCCAGGGCAGATGCCGGTGACCTTCTGTACCTGGGCCGCGTCTGCCAGCTTCTCGCGCAGAGTACGGGCCGCCCCAGGCCAGTGAAACACTTTGAAGCGCGTACCTGAATCTCCATAGCCCCACGAGGGCGTTTCGACGGTGAACTGTTGGATTTTCTCTACAACAGTGTCGATATCAATGTTCTGTTTCCCCAAATGGTGGCACCAATTATCTTACCCGAAACGCCGTGCGCTCCCTGCTTTCTGACACCGGTTCACGCGTTTCAGTCCAGATGAAACACTTCGGGGAGCACATGCGGGAAGCCCGTAGCAGGATCGACCTCCCGGATGAGGATATCGCTCATGTGCTCTTCCCAGCGGCTTGCCGCCTGACTTGCCGCCATGATACTGAGATACCGCTGGAAATCCTCCACTTCCATGTAGGCGAAGAGGTCCTGACCCTTGAGATAGATCGAGTACCGAGAGCATCCCGCTTTCTTTAAATCAGCTAGCATTTCGGGCCAGACCTGCTGGTGGCGCGCGCGATACTCCTCTTCGCTGTCCGGCTTGATTTTCATCATGAAGGCAATGCGTTGCATTGTTTCTGCCTATCTTCTCTCCTGCTACTACACTTGTCTGTGTGTAAGGAGGCTCGTAGAAATGCCCCCCCCCACACACGGCCTCAAGCTAGAAGTTGAACTGGCTGATGTTCGTCTTGTCGAAAACGGTGGGTGGACCCAGCAAGACCACCGCATTTGCCCCGATCTTGTAGGTCCCCAGAGTACCGGCAGAGAAGGTTTGCCCCGGCTGGCCGGTGATCTTGCCCTGGATCAAGGCGGCCGCCGCGTAATATGCCAGCTCGCCCAGTTTCCCTGGATCCCACAGGGCGAACTGCTGCACCGTGCCATCCTCGACGTACTTTCGTAACTGGTTCGGCGTCCCCAGGCCAGTGAGAGCAACCTTGCCCCCTTTATTCACCGATTCGATGGCGCGGGCAGCAGCCGCAATGCCGACGGTCGTCGGAGAAATGATGCCCTTCAGATTTGGATACGCCTGCATAAGCGACAAGGTGTCATTGAAGCTTGTCTGATCATCATCGTTCCCATACACGATTTTGACCAGCTGCATGTTCTTGTATTGTGGCTTGGATAGCTCGTCCTTCATGAAGCCGATCCAGGCATTCTGGTTCGTGGCTGTGCTGGCAGCAGAGAGGATGGCTATCTGGCCTGTGTAGTTGAGCTGTTTGCCGAGAATCTGCACTTCGATACGCCCGATATCCTCGGAGTTTGCCTGGTTGATGAAGAGTTGACGGGCATCAGGTGCCACGTCAGAGTCATAGCTGACCACCTTGATCCCCTGGCTCATGGCCTGTTTGAGTGCCGGGGCCAGCGCGTTGGGGTCGTTGGCCGAGACAACAATGGCGCTCACGTGTTGCGCGGTCAGGTTGTTGATCCAGGTGACCTGGTCGGATGCGCTGGCCGTGGATGGCCCTACCTGTTTGAACGATCCATTCAGCGCTGTGGCGGCCTGCATTGCACCCTTGGCAGCCGTGTCAAAATACGGGTTGTTAATGGCTTTGGGGAGAAACACGATATTGAGTTTGCTCCCAGTACTGGTGGGAGTAGTTCCACCGCTGCTGGTGCTGGAACTACTGCCTCCACAGCCTGCTAGAACTAGCAGGACGAACACCAAAAGACTAGACCCGAGTGTTAGAAACAGCTTCTTCACTGTCTCATCCTCCTTTATGCTATGCTTGTTTTGAACTTTCCGCGGCCAGGCGCCTGCGGGATAGCACGACTTGAATACGCTGGACGATATTCGGCCCTAATACTGAGAGGACTAACAACGTTCCGACAACGATGTTCTGAACATCTCCACTGACATCGGCAAGCCCTAACGCATTGCGAAGCGCTCCTATGACGAAGAGCGACAGGATCACGCCTACCAGTGTTCCGCGCCCGCCAAAGATGTTTACTCCGCCAAGCAAAACGACGGTGATGACATCCAGTTCAAAGCCAATCGCATTGTCGGCCCGGGCGCTCGAGATCCTGGCAGTAAAAATGATGCCAGCCAGCGCTGCAATCAGGCCGGATAGTATAAAGAGCAGCAGTTTCAGCCGCCTCACCCCAATGCCCGCAAACCGCGCCGCTTCCTTGTTGAGACCAGTCGCATAGATCTGCCTGCCAATCCAACTCCAGTGGAGAGTTACCATAAAGAGAAGCGCTAAGAGAACGAATAGGACAAAGGACCAAGGGATCAGTGTTCCGGGGACATCACCGATGCCAAAGTTCGTGAATGCGCCTGGGAAGTCACTCACCGCTTGATCTCCTAAGATAACAAAGGCCAGCCCGCGAAACAGGGCCAGGGTGCCCAACGTCACGACGAGCGATGGGAGACCGAGGCGGGTGACGAGCGCTCCATTGAGCAGTCCCGCAGCAACGCCTACTACCAGAGCTATGCCTATCACCAGCCACAGCGGCATGCCCGCGTGCCAGGTAACGCCTACGAGCACACTTGCCAGGCCAAGAACGGACGCTACTGAAAGATCGATCTCTCCTGCGATAATGATGAAGGTCATGGGGAGGGCCATGAGCGCTTTCTCCACGAAGTCTTCAACCATCAAAGAAAAATTGAACGGGGTGAGGAAATAGGGAGAAAGCGCGTTTCCTAACACGATGGTGAGCAGCAAGAGCACGACGAGCAGCGTTTCCCACGGCCATGCACTCACAAATTTCCAGATGTGCTTCATCTTTGCCTCCGTATGATAAGCAGGCGCTGCAGCCAGCGCGTGATAAAGGCGTCGATGGTCACCGCAATGAGGATGGCCGCTCCATCGATTGCCTGCAGCCAGAACTGGGATACCTTGAGAAAGGAGAGCGAATTATCGATGGTTCCCAGGACGATAGCGCCGAGCATTGCCCCAAAGATCGTCCCTGATCCTCCGAAGATATTCACCCCGCCGACGACGACCGCGGCTATCACCTGGAGTTCCAGCCCCGATGCAGCCGTGGCATCCACTGTGGCAAAGCGCGCTCCCCACAGCACACCTGCGAAGCCACTCAGCAACCCCGATAGCGCGAACGCGGCAAAAATGAGCAACCCGCTGCGAATACCTACCAGGCGAGCCGCATCAGGATTGCTGCCAATCGCATAAAACTCCCGGCCTGTACGGGTGGATCGCAGGTAAAAGGCGAAGATGAGCGCTATGATGGCGGCAAACCAGATGAGCGCGGGGATACCTAAGAAAGGTGTCGTAGCAAGGCTAAGAAAACTTTCCGGTACATCGGAGGCACTCACCTGGTTCCCTCTTGCATACAAAAAGTCGAGGCCCCGGTAGACGTAGAGTGTGCCCAGTGTCGCAACGATCGCAGGAACGCGTCCTGCCGCCACCAGCAGCCCGTTGATCGTCCCTAGCGCCAGTCCTAAAGCGCATCCCAGCAGGATGCCCAGCAGGAGATTTGTCCCAGGGTGCTGTTTGAACAGGTCAGCAGCGACGAACGCCGCAAAGCCAACGATCGAGCCAACTGAAAGATCTACATTCCTGGTCAGTACCACCAGTGTCTCGCCTACGGCGACGATGGCGAGGATGGAGACCGAGAGCAGTATCTGCACCAGATTGGAGATGGTGAAAAACTGCGGTACCTGCACCCCGACAATGATGAGAATCAACGCGAGAACGACGAGCAATCCTAACTCGCGCACCCGGCTTACCAAACCGACCAGGCGACTTCCGCTCCTGCGTGGTGGATAGGTTGTACCCCGTACGTGTTCACTGGTGGTTGCCATTGGTCACCTGCCCTGTTGCTGCAAACATGACTTTCTCCTGATCCACATCTGCGTGGGTAAACTCAGCGGCGACGCGCCCTTCATGCATTACCAGGACACGATCGGCCATCGCCAGAACTTCCGGTAGCTCACTAGAGATGAGAATAATGGCCAGCCCTTTGCGGGCAAGCTCTGAGATAATGCGATGCACTTCAGCTTTTGAACCAACGTCGATGCCACGCGTTGGCTCATCGAGGATCAAAACAGAGGGGTTCGTAATCAGCCATTTCGCAAGTACCACTTTCTGCTGGTTGCCGCCAGAAAGCGCCTTGACCAGCTGATCTATGCCGGCTGAGCGTACCTGCAATTGCGCCGAGTAGTCCTGTGCGACCTCGCGTTCGCGCCGCCGGTTGACGAGCCCAAGCTGGCTGGTTTGGCGCAGGAGGACAGGCAACGTCATATTCTTGGCAATACTGAAATCCATGATCAGGCCGTGCTGGCGACGATCTTCAGGGACATAGGAGATACGATAGTGCATGGCGGCCTCGGGGGAATGGATCTGCACCGGCTTCCCGCCAATGCGAATTTCACCTGCGTCTGCCCGGTCGATGCCGAAGATGACCCTGGCAACCTCGGTTCGTCCGGCCCCGACCAGGCCAGCGAAACCGAGAATCTCGCCCTGTCGTACCTGGAAACTGACATCCTCAAATACCCCACTGCGTGTCAGGTGCCTCACATCGAGGATGACTTCTCCTGGCTCGACGTCGGTCTTAGGGTAGAGCGTCTCCAACTCGCGCCCGACCATCTGGTGGATGATCTGCTCGGTGGTCAGTTCCGATATGGGTGCTGTGGCAACGCGCGATCCATCGCGAAAGACAGTAACCCGTTCGGCCAGTTCAAATATTTCTTCCAGGCGATGGCTAACGAAGAGAATCGCGACTCCTCGCTCGCGCAGTTGTTTGGCGATAGTGAAGAGTTCTTGAACCTCGTGCGCTGAAAGAGCCGCGGTAGGCTCGTCCATAATCAGCACGCGTGACTGGAGGGAGAGCGCCTTTGCAATTTCTACAAGCTGCTGGTCGGCAACAGACAGCCCCTGCACCGGCGTATAGACGTTCAGTTTGACATCGAGCGATGCGAACAGGCGCTCTCCCTCCTGGTACATGTGTTTCCAGTCCACGCGCCCGAAGCGATCACGGGGGTGTCGCCCCATATACACATTCTCTGCAACGTTCAAATCGGGGAAAAGCGTTGGTTCCTGATGAATGACGGCAATACCAGCATTGCGTGCCTGAGCAGGATTGTGCAGTTCAACCACTTGCCCATCGATTTTGATACTCCCCGCGTCGGGACGATAAATACCGGCCAGGATTTTGACGAGCGTACTCTTTCCCGCTCCGTTTTCTCCAACGAGCGCGTGTACTTCTCCTGGATACAGGTTGAGATCGACGCCTCGCAATGCCTGGACTGCACCGAATTGCTTGGCGATGCCCACGAGTTCAATGGTAGGCTCAGGAGGTTTCGCCACGTTTTTGCCCCTCCTCACGGAAATACTTGACGGACTAGACCCTACACGGTACAATTACCAATGAACTGAAACGTTTCAATGAAAGGAAAAGATACTTGCTCGCTGTGTTGTCAGGGGATGTACGGTGAAAAATAGCCCACTGTATTCGACCGGTACACCCACTTTTCTCTGTCATCGGTAAAGGTACGCGGGAATTGAAACGTTTCAATAAAAGCAAGTATAAATGCAAATTATTATTTTGTCAAGAGGTTTGCGCCTGAAAGAGTGGGGTTCACATACATCGAGCAGATGAGGAAGCGTGTGCGTATGAGTTCAATGACAAGTATCCGGGAAGTAGCGGAGCGTGCGGGTGTTTCGCTCGGAACCGTATCGAACGTACTGAACCGGCCGGAAATAGTTGCTGAAGAGACGCGGCGACGGGTGCAGCTCGTCATCGAGGAAATTGGCTTCGTTCCCAACGGGTCGGCACGCCAGTTACGCGCTGGCCGAAGTCAGCACATAGGCCTGGTTGTGCTTGATGTGGCCAATCCTTTTTTCACAGAGGTTGCACGTGGAGTCGAGGATGCGGCGCACGCAGCCGGCTATGTTGTTATCCTTTGCAACGCTGACGATTCCGCAGAAAAGGAAAGCCACTATCTTCGGGTGCTCGAGGAACAGCGTACTCAAGGTGTGCTGATTACCCCGGTGCAGAGTGATGCCAGTTACCTGCAGCGGCTCCGGCAGCGCGGTATTGCCGTCGTTCTACTGGATCGTCCGAGTCGCATAAAAGACCTCTGCTCGGTGACCGTCGATGATATACGAGGGGGAGAACTTGCCACTGCCCACCTTCTCGAACAAGGTCATGAGCGCATTGGCTTTGTGCATGGCCCACTCAGTATTCGCCAATGTGCAGAACGACGACGGGGTATGCTGAGGGCAGTGAGAGCTGCAGGCCTTGATCCTGACCAGGTCATTGTTGATATCACCACTTCGGCTCAAAGGGCCAGGGAAGGTGAGGAGAGCGTCGAGAAGCTATTACGGGCCAGGATCAAGCCCACTGCTGTTTTTTGCGCGAATGATCTCCTTGCGCTTGGGCTGATGCGTGGTCTGATGAAGCGTGGGGTCTCCATCCCTGGGGATATGGCCCTGGTGGGCTATGACGATGTTGAGTTCGCGAGCATGCTTTCAACACCACTCACAACCATTCGACAACCGAAATACGAGCTTGGGCGTACAGCCGCTGAGTTATTGCTTGACGAGGCAAGTAATCCCACGTCTCACCAGCACAAGCACATCGTGTTTCAGCCTGAACTGATTGTGAGAGAATCATCATTTAAAGTGAAAGAAGATGGCTTCTTGCATTAGTTGAGGTAGTGATCCAAATACACCAGATAAAGGTACAAGCTCACAGTGACAATCACTGCATATCCGAGATAGATTGACCAACCTTGTGCTATATTCGCAGAGAAAACATCCCAGCCGAGCAACGCGAGGTTGAGCAGCAGTACCGGGAAAGCGTACACTTTCAGAAAAGTGGGGCCTTTCTTGGCCACAAACACCTTTCGCTCTGAGGCCGGTGCTGTAGCCCCGTACATCGTAGTTGCTGCACCACTCTTTCTCCATGATGGTCTTTCCCATCTCTGAGGGAATTTATATTCCCTGCTTACGTTCTGTCTAATCATCATTCATCACTCCTTTGAGCTGGGTGGGAGCTTCAACCCCGCATTTTCCAGCACATCGAGTGAGAGCGCCGACCAATCCATATCACCACGTCCTTTGGCAATTCCTGCCAGCATGCGGTCGTGCAACAAGCTTGCTAAGGGCATCGGCATGCTGGCGTGTTCAGCAACCTCTCTGACAAGGTTGACATCCTTCAGGCCCAGGCTCTGCCGAAATCCGACGGGCGTATGACGCTTCTCTGCGATCATCTTGCCATAGTTCTGATAGACGGGGGCTGAGAATATCGTGTGTGTCAGCATATCGATGACGGCTGAACGATCAAGCCCGCTCTTCTCTACCAGGGTCAACGCCTCGGCCATCGCCTCCATCGCCGAGAGGCTCAAGAAGTTGCCACACAGCTTGACGATGTTGGCCGCTCCTGGCTCCTCACCGAAGTCGAAGATGCCCTGTCCCACCGCCATGAGCACGGGTTGTACTCGCTCTTTGGCAGCGCGTGGTCCCGCAACGCAGATCCACAGTTGCTGGCTTGCAGCCGCTTCGGGTCGCCCGAAGACGGGTGCCGCGACATAGGTGCTGCCGTGCTCCGCGTGGAGTTCTGCGAGCTTGCGCGACGTTGCGGGCGATACTGTGCTCATCGAGAGGTGAATGCCGTTTGGCCCCAACCGCTCGAGAAAGCCTGGACTCATGACGATCTCCTCCAGGGCCTGGTCGTTGGCTACCATACTCACTACGATGCCGCCCGTCGTAACGGCCTCACTCGGCTGACTCGCTAGTTGTGCCCCCTTCGCCGTTAGCGCCTCCGCTTTGCTCCTGGTGCGGTTGTAGACGGTGAGGGCATAGCCAGCCTTGAGGAGGCTGCCTGCCATCGCACGTCCCATATTGCCAAGGCCAATAAATCCAATCATTTCTCTCATATCTATCTCCTTTTCTTCTGTCTTCTTCTTACCGCACTGTCCATCTTATGCAATGGACAGTGCGAATACGTAGCAAGTTTGCAAGAAATGTACCCTACATGCCTTCCGGAGCAGGTCCTCCTATTGGGACCGCCTCGCGCACGATGCGCTCGATCTCCTGCAGCGTTGCTTGAGTGAGATGAATCTCGCCTGCCGGGGCGGTTTGTTCGAGCTGTTCAGGGCTGCGTGCTCCGACAATTGCTACATCAACGGCTGGCTGGGCAAGCACCCATGCGATAGCCAGTTGCGCGACGGTCATTCCTTCTCGCTCCGCCAGGTGCTTCAATTGCTCCACGACCGCGAGGTTGCGCTGAAAGATGTCGCCGCGGAAGATTTCGCTCTTGCTCCGCCAATCATCCGCTGTGAAGGTCGTCTGCGGCGTGAATGCTCCGGCGAGCAGTCCATGCGCCAGCGGGCCGTACACGAGCACCCCGATGCCATGCTCCTGGGTATAGGGCAGGATATCTTTCTCGATATCGCGCCGGAAGAGACTATAGGGGGGCTGTAAGGCATCCAACTTTCTGGTCTGTTCGAACGCTTTCATTTGCTCGACGTTGTAGTTCGAGACGCCCACATAGCGAATTTTCCCCTCTTGCACCAGTTGATCCAGGGCGCTGGCAGTTTCTTCGAAGGGCGTGTTGGGATCAGGCCAGTGGACCTGGTACAGATCAATGTAGTCGACGCCAAGATTGCGTAAACTCTGCTCAACTCCCTGGCGCAACCAACGGGCACTTGCGTCGCGTAGGAGCTTCTCTCCTTCCATGCGCAATCCACCCTTCGTCGCAAGAATAATGTCTTCTCGCAGGCTCTTGAGGTATGGCTGTAGGGCCTCACCGAGCATGCGCTCGGCCAGGCCAAAGCCGTAGGCTTGCGCTGTATCGAAGAAATTGATGCCCAGTTCGAGCGCTTTCTGCACGGTCGCTTTGCCTGCGTCCCATTGTGAACGCTCTATGTGACCCCAGTCGCCATGCGTGTATTCCATCGTATTTCCTCCTATTTGTAACTACTCACGCATTACTTTTTCTTCCTATGAGGCAGTATAGCCTTCAGCATGAGCGAAGTCATGACACTGAGGTGGGATTGTGTCGCGTTTCACCTGTCACACTTTCGTGGGATAGATGTGCAAGACCTCACATTCCTCGCTATCACACTCTAGTAAGATGACAACGCTCGTGCTGAACCTTACACTGACCTCTATGAAGATAAGAAAAGGAGGAGAAAACAATTCTTCGGCAATGCCTGATGGTGCCCACTTATGATTCATCGGAGAGCAAGCCGAGGGTACGTGCTCGTGCCACCGCTTGGACGCGGTTATTCACCCCCAGTTTCTCGAAGATATGAGTCACATGGCGTTTGACGGTATCCAGGGCAATCACCAACACCTCAGCAATCTCCTGGTTCGAGTCGCCTCGTGCGACCAGGTGGAGCACCTCCAGTTCGCGTTCGCTTAAGGGTTCTACTAGTGGTTGCTCCATTAGGCGTCCTCTGGGCTGATTCAGCCCTGTAGGAAGAGGTTTGTGCGTCATGCTCTCGAGTGAGAAGGCGGCCAGCAGCGTATCGAGGTACGGCGTTGGTCCTTTCCTCCATTTCTGTTCCCGCAGCCGGGAGAGCAACGTTGCCATCGCGGTGCCTTCGTCCACAAAGATGCGAATGTAGCTCTCGGATTCAGCCAGGTGCACCGCCTGGGCAAGGACGGTTAAAGCCTCTTGCTCTTCGTTGCGCATGGAATAAGCCAGGGCCTGCAAGACCTTCATCTCGATGACATGGCTCCAGCGCTCCTGCTTCTCCGCATTGGCCTGTAGAGGTTCCAGGAGTGAGAGGGCCTCAGTAGGCATCTTCTGGACCAGCAAAATGCGTGCTCGTGCCACACCTTCGCGTTCACGTGCAAATGGAGAATGCACGCTGGTATGCTGCGCAAGTTCCTGTACCCAGTTCATAGCGCGTTCCAAGTCTCCGCTTGCCAACCAGAACTGTACCCAATTCACGATGAGGTATGCATCGCGCCGGTACGGGCTGTAGGTTTTCGTCAGAGCCTCTTCTGCTTTTTGGAAGGCAAAGCGCGCTGCGTCCATCTCTCTTCGTGCCAGGTAGATACGCATCAGGATGGTGTAGCCTAAATATAAGGCAACGATGGTTTCTGTCTGCTCACTCAGACGGACTCCCTGTAATGCGAGATCCAGGGCCTCATCAAGTCGGTTCCACTGTCGCAATGCGTCCGCATGGAAGATATACGCCCAGCACGTCATTGCATGCGGCAGTCCAACCGGCGTTGTTCCCAGGAGAGCAGCTTGCTGGGCGATCTGTACCACCTCATGGAGCTTTCCATGCAAGAGCAAGGAATACGCCGTTCTACACATATAGATAATGGTTGAAGAAGTGTCTCCTGCGGCTTGGGCGAGCGCAGTGGCCTCCTTCGCACCCTGGATGGCTGCCACGATGTCACCGAAGGAATGGTAGGCCAGGGACTGCGCGTAGGCGACTTCTGCTCGTGCTAATAGATTCTGTTCTGACAGGTGGGCTAGGGCCTCCTGGCAGAAAGCCAGGGTGGAATGCCCCTCACCGAGATAGTAGCCGGTAATGATGGCACGATAGGCAGCGATTTCTCCCAACAGGTTGTCCCGCTCGTGTTGTTCGGAGAGTGAAACTGCTCCGGTTTCAGCAGTCTCGTTCGTCAGAGCTGGTGAAGTGCCTCGCAGGGCCGTTTCTGCATCTTGCAGCCAGCGTTCCATCGTCGTGTAAGAGGAAACCATGAACAGTGTCTTGGCATACGCCAGGCACAGACGAGGCCGCGAGCGCATCACCTCGGCAGGGAGATTCTCAAGCCAGCGTCTCAACATCGCATGTTCACTGTTTCCCCAGATGAGTGTATAAACTTGCTCGATCAGGTCAGCGGCCCACTGCCATTCCTGGGCTGTGATGGCATGAGAAATCGCCTCGTTCAGGCGACCGTGCTGGGCATACCACTGGCTGGCTCGATGATGCAAGATAGGTACGAATGCGGGCTGCGTTTGCTCCAGGCGGTGACGCAATGCTTCGGTAAAGAGGGCATGATAGCGATACCAGCGGCGCTGCGTATCCAGGGACACGACGAATAAATTGGCTCGTTCCAACTGCTCAAGCATCTGCTGACTCCCACTCTGTTGCAGGATGGCGTCACACAAGGGAGCGGAGAGCCGTTTCAGGATCGAGGTATACAGCAGGAATGTTTGCACGGATGCGCTCTGACTCTGGAACACTTCCTCGATCAAGTAATCAAAGATGTAGCGCTGACTCCCACTCACCTCCTCCAGCAAATCGCCAGGATCAGCATGTCCTTGCAGCGAGAGGCCAAGCAATTGCAAACCCACCAGCCAGCCTTCTGTCCGAGTAGCCACTTCCTCGACCATGTCTTGAGAGAGTTGGATTCTCGCCGACTTCTTGAGGAAGGCCATGACCTCATCTGGATTACAGCGTAACTGATCGGTGCGCACCTCTAGAAGGTGCCCGCGTGCTCGCAGCAGCGAGATTGGTAGAGGAGGGTCGGCACGTGTCGCCAGGATAAGATGGAGTTGAGGAGGAAGATGCTCCACCAGGTAGGTGAGAGAGGTGTGAACCGCCTGCTCGGTGACAAGGTGGTAGTCGTCCAGAAACAGGAGGAACTGCTCAGATTGCTCCGCAAGACGATTGATGAGCGTCTGCAGGACGGAACGCAGCGGTGGGGCCTGTTGTGTTTGCAGGTAGGTTACAAGCTGCGTGCAGAGCCCAGGCTGCTGGCTGTCCAGTGCTGTGAGCACATACATCCAGAACAGCACCGGCTCATTGTCTCCCTCATCCAGGGACACCCAGGCTATCCGCGGGCGCTCTGGTGAGAGCGACTGTACCCAGGTCGAGAGCAGAGTGGTTTTACCGAAGCCAGCAGGGGCCGAAACCAGCGTCAGTGGGCACTCTAAACTCGTATTGAGCAACTCAATCAAGCGAGGACGGGGGATCAGCGCATGGGAGGAAGAAGGGATAAAAAACTTCGTTGCCAGAAGCTGGTCGTGGAACAATGGTGACTCGTCCATGATAATCTCCCTTGCATACGTTGCTAGATTGCTATCTTACGATTGGTTCCTCCATCCTCATCTTTCTCTCCTATTTTAGGATATACTGACCCTTTTAGGCAATTGGGCTTCTCTGTCGACCTTTTCTGTCCTCATCAATAATCACGCACAACGAAGACGTGCAGCGTGCGAGGGCCATGCACCCCCTCCACGCGACTGAGTTCGATATCGCTGGTGGCCGATGGCCCCGAGATCAGCGTGATGGGATGTGTTGACCGTCTCGTCAGCCTCGCGATGGCTTCGGGAACCAGCCCCACCACCTGTTCGGCACGCACGACACACAGATGCCGGTCAGGGATCAGCGACAGCACCCGCCGCCCTTGAGTTGCACCTCCATCCAGGATAATCGTCCCCGTTTGAGCAATGGCAATAGCGCAACCGGTAAGTACTGCGGAGCTTTTGTCTAGATCAGCGTAGGTGAGCGGCGGATCGTCCTTCAGTGCTGTCACATTGGCAGGAATCCAACTGGCGGACAAATCGGCTGGAATCACGATTTGGGTAATGCCTTGCTGCTGGCAAGCATCTACAATGGCTTGAGGCAAGTCAGTGTCATTGGTACGCGTTACAATCGCTTTGTAATCGACCAGCCGATCGATGAAGTCCTCCAGGATAGCAGCGCGGTCCCGCTCATCCCGCTCGCGGAAGTCATTTGGGATTGGGGAGGGCTCAGGTGCATTGGCTATGCCCTTTCGAATGCGATACAGCATGATATCTTTCGCGGTATTCCTCATGACTGACTCTCTTTTTGTCGCTCTCGCCACCAGTCGCGGAAACTCTGCTTGGGAATAGGCGCCAGGTCACGCGCCGTAGTCCATCCCGCCAGCATTCCCGGCAGATGGTTGATCATTCCTCCATGCACGAAGAACCGCTGTCCGCGTCGCGCCAGTTGCTGCGCCCGCTCATACCGTTCGGGACTGGCGAAGATGTGCGCCAATTCTCGCATCGCTAGCGCCTCGGGATGAAGGGGCGATGCATGGCGCGTCACCTCTCCGCGCAGGTGCAGCAACACCTCAGGAATGTTGATCTTGACCGGGCAAACTTCGTAGCAGGCCCCGCACAAGGTGGAAGCGTAGGGCAAGCTTTTGGCTCGCTGTATACCCACCAACTGTGGTGTGAGAATAGCACCGATAGGGCCGGGGTAGACCGAGCCATAGGCATGACCGCCCGTGCGGGAATAGACCGGGCAGATATTGAGGCAGGCGCTACAGCGGATGCAGTGCAGCGTCTGACGACCCACATCGTCGGAGAGGACTTGCGTGCGCCCATTGTCAAGCAATACCAGGTGGAAGCTTTGCGGGCCATCTCCCGGCGTCACTCCCGTCCACAGACTTGTATAAGGATTCATCCGTTCTCCCGTCGAGCTGCGCGGCAACAATTGCAGGAAGACGGCAAAGTCCCCGAACGTGGGCAGAATCTTCTCGATACCCATCACGGTGATAAGAGTCTGAGGTAACGTTATACACATACGCCCATTGCCCTCGCTCTCCACTACGCAGATCGTCCCCGTCTCAGCTACAGCGAAATTTGCGCCGCTCAAAGCTACCTGTGCAGAGAGGAATTGCTCTCGCAGGTAGCGCCGTGCCGCGGCGGCAAGTTGTTTGGGGTCGTCGCTGAGATCCTGTCCTTGAGCGATCGTGCGACGGAAGAGGTCGCGTATTTCGCTGCGATTCTTGTGGATGGCCGGGACCAGAATATGAGAGGACGTTTCGCCGGCGAGCTGGATGATCAGTTCGGCGAGGTCAGTCTCAATGGCCCGAATGCCCGCCTTTGCCAGTGCGTCATTGAGGTGGATTTCATCGGTCGTGAGCGACTTGACTTTCACCACACGATTCGCGCCGGTTCCCTGTACGATCGCTGTGATGATGCGATTGGCTTCTCCCGCATCGCGCGCCCAGTGGACCTGTCCCCCTGCGCGCTGAACGGAAGCCTCGAGTTGCAGCAGGTACTCGTCGAGATGGCGCATGACACGCGCTTTGATGGTTGATCCGGCGGTGCGCAGGGCTTCCCAGTCGGGCAGTTCGCTCACGACGGAATCGCGTTTGTTGCGGATCGTGGTGGTAGCTTTGCCCAGGTTGCGGCGCAACTGACTGTTGGCCAGGGCCGATTTGGCGGCCTGGGGAAACATGGGCAGGGATTTGGATGTCATCACGCGACCTCGCTTTCCGTGTTCGCCAGGATTTCGGCCAGGTGGACGGTCGTCACGCCGGCACGCTGGCGATGCAGCCCTCCACCGATGTGCATCAGGCAGGAGGTATCGGCAGCACACAGGACCTCCGCGCCTGTATCCAGCACGCAGCGCATCTTGTCGCTGAGCATAGCCAAAGAGGTGTCGGCGTTCTTGATGGCGAAGGTACCCCCAAAACCGCAGCACTCACGGGCGTTGGGCAATTCCACCAGATCGATTCCTTTGACCGCGCGCAGCAGTTGCAGGGGCGCGTCACCAACATGCAGCACACGCAAGCTGTGACAGGTGGGGTGATAGGTCACGCGGTGAGGGTAGTAAGCCCCCACATCGCTGACGCCCAGGTGTTTGACCAGGAACTCCGAGAGTTCGTAGACACGGGGGATGAGCTGCTCAACGGCTTCAACGAGCGCAGTATCACCAGAGAGCGCGGCAGCTTTGGGGTAGAGATCGCGCACCATACCAACGCACGATGCTGAGGGCGCAACAACGACTTCAGCGTTACGAAATACCTCGACGAAGTGGCGCACCAGCGGGATGGATTCACGTTGATAACCCGTGTTAAAGTGCATCTGGCCGCAGCAGGTCTGCGCTTCGGGAAACTCCACGGTGAGGCCCAGACGCTCCAACAACCGGGTGGTGGCGATGCCAACATTGGGAAACAGGGTATCGTTGAAACAGGTGATGAAGAGCGTCACTCGCATCGGATCATCCTTTCAAAGACCCCGCAGGGCGGTCATCGCGCTGAAACGTTGTGCCGCCTCGTTCCAGGCTGCGCGGTGAGCAGTTCGCGGCGAGTAGACCTGCGTGGGCACATTCTGTGCGATAATACGCACCTCTTCCAGGCCGCGCAGTTCGCCCAGACCCACCAGTTGCATCAGCGCATTGCCCAGTGCTGTTGCCTCATATGGCCCGGCGATCACCGGCATATCGAGCGCATCGGCCAGCCACTGATTGAGCCGTGCGTTACGTGCACCCCCACCAAGGACATGTACCTCATTGATTATGTTACCGGTTAGCCCGCGAATCTGCTGAAATACTTCGCGATAACGCAACACCAGGCTCTCCATTATACACCGTGCGAACGCTGCTGGTGCCGAAAGCGGCGTTTGTCCATGTTCCTGGAGATAGGCGTTGATCGCGACTGGCATATCCTCCGGTGCAAGGAAGCGCGGGTCATCTGGATCGATCAAAGCCGCAAGTGGTGGAACGCCATCCACATCGGCGAGCAAGGTATCATAGTCCCTGGCGCGGCCATCTCTCGCCCAGCGGCGCTGACATTCCTGAAGTAGCCAGAGTCCCATCACATTCTTGAGGAAACGCGTCGTGCCGAAGACACCACCCTCGTTCGTCCAATTGGCAGCGAGCGCTTCCGGCGTCATCACTGGACGCGAGAGCTCCAGTCCAACCAACGACCACGTGCCCGAACTGATATAGCCCCAACTGTCCGAAAGTCGAGAAGGGGTCGCCACAATCGCTGAGCCAGTATCGTGCGTCGCCGGTGCAACTACCCGTGCTGCACCGAGTTCACCTTGCAATTCCGGCATCACTCCGCCCAGCACTGCGTTGTAGAAGCGTTAGTTTGCTCGGTAGTGAACGACCCGCAGAGCCAACTATGCAGAAGATCGGGGATCATCAACAGCCGGTAGGCATGGGCTAATTCACCCGGCTGCATATGCTCATGGGCATAGAGCTGGAAGAGCGTATTGATCGGCAGAAACTGGATACCTGTCCGTGCATAGAGCACGTCGCGAGGTACGCGTGCAAAGACCTGCTCCATCACGCCATCCGTGCGGGAGTCGCGATACTGGAAAGGCTGGCCGAGCAGGAAACCTTTGGTATCCACCAGACCGTAATCGACCCCCCAGGTATCGACGCCGATGCTGTCGAGCGTTCCGGCAAGTTGATGTGCCTTACGCAGTCCTGTCAAGGTATCGTCCCACAAACTCAGGATATTCCAGAAGCGGTGCCCATGCACCATCACTGGTCGATTGGGAAAGCGATGCATCTCTTCAAGGCTGAGCACTCGCCCATCGAAGCGGACGAGTAGTACACGTCCACTACTGGCACCCAGGTCGACTGCGGCCATATTGCGTGTCTTCATCACCTGTCCCCTTATCGTGGATACGCTGCTGCGACGCCACCATCCACATTGAGGATATTACCGGTACTCTTGGTAGAGCGCGTCGGAGAAGCAAAGAACGCCACTGCCTCGGCGATATCCTCCGGCAGAATATTGACCCCGAGCGTCGTCCGCTTGCGGTACACCTCCTCCAGTTGATCGGGGGCCACACCATAGGTCGCCGCGCGCTCTTGCCTCCAGGTGCTGTCCCAGATGCGCGATCCGGCCAGTACAGCGTCAGGATTGACCGTGTTCACGCGAATACCAAATTGTCCACCCTCTTCGGCCAGGCAGCGCGCCAGGTGCGCCTCTGCAGCTTTGGCAGTCGAGTACGCGGCAGCGTTTTTGCCTGCGACCAGCGCGTTCTTACTGGCGATAAAGACGAGATTGCCTCCACGCCCTTGCGCCTGCAAAAGCCGGAAGCCTTCACGCGCCACCAGGAAGTAGCCGGTCGCCAACACATTCCAGTTCTTGTTCCACTCCGCCAGACTTATCTCAGTGATCGGCGCGCTGGACGCCAGCCCGGCATTGTTGACGAACACGTCCACGCCACCAAAGGCTAGCGCAGCTTGCCCAAAGGCTGCACGCACACTCTCCTCGTTGGTAACGTCCATCTTCACTGCCACAGCTCGTCCGGCACCAAAGTGCTCGTTGAGATACTTCGCCAGTTGCTCTGCACCCGCCAGATCAATATCGGTGGCAACAATATGCGCGCCGTCCTGTGCCACGCGTCGACAGACGGCCGAGCCAATGCCACCCGCCGCACCCGTCACCAGCACCACGTGCCGCGCAAACTCGCGCTCAGGCGGGGCCATTTTGAGCTTGTATTGCTCCAACGGCCAGTATTCGACGGCATAGCTCTCGGCATCGCTGAGCGAGATAAAACCACCACACGCCTCGGCTCCGCGCATCACGGCGATAGCGCGGTGATAGAGTTGGGCCGAGACATCGGCCATCGTGGCGTCTTTTCCGGTTGTGAACATCCCCACGCCAGGGATGAGGATGACGCGAGGGTGTGGGTCGGCTGCAGCGTCAGATGCTCGATACACCGGCGTAGCGTCGTCTGGATCAAGATTCTGTTGTACGTTTTCCTTGAGGTAACGACGATAGTGCTCCACATATGAGGCCACACCAGTGCGTAACGACTCGGAAAGAGTGGACGCGTCCTGTTCAGGCGTCCAGTCGACGAGCAACGGCCAGGGTTTGGTGTGCACCAGGTGATCAGGGCAGGCCGCCCCAATTCTGGTCAGGCGAGACGCGTCCTGGCTGCTCGCGAAGGTCAGCACGTCCTCACCGTCTTCAAAACGCAGGATCTGGTGCTTCTCCGCCGAGACCAATCCACGCACGACGGGTGCCACCTGCGCCGCGACGCTATGTCGCTCGTCTGCGTCGAGCGGTGTGAGGCGGTAACCCCCAAAGATGGTCCGATCAGCACGGGCCATACGCGCCTCCACGAAGTCACGCGCCCTGGCAATGGTGGCCACGGTCGATGCATAACACTCTTCGTCGGTTTCGCCCCAGGTGATCAGACCATGTTTGGCCAGGATGACCAGCCTGCTATGCGGCCTGGCACGGAGCGCCAGAGCCACCTCGCGCGCCAAGCCAAAGCCGGGGCGCCGGTACGGGATCCAAATCAGCTCGTCACCAAAGCAATCCCGAGCCAACTGCTCGCCACCCTCGGCACAGGCGAAGTAATTCGTCGCGTCGGCGTGGGTATGATCGATATGCGCAAACGGCAGAAACCCGTGCAAGAAGGTCTCGATGGAGGGACGCGGACGACCCGGCTCGTAGAAACAATGCGCCAGGTAGTCCACCATCTCGGTATCGCTCATGCGCTCGCGTTCTACTAGGGGAAGTACATCGTCCAGAAACAGCCCGGTAAACGAGGCTTCCGTCACGGTCGCGAGATCCGATCCGGAGCCTTTGACCCACAGAATACGCGCGGGACGGCCGCGAAAATCGACCTCATCGGCCTTGGCGGAGGTGTTGCCACCTCCCCAGTTACACACGGAGCGATCTGCTCCCAGTTTACGCGAGCGGGCAACCAGTTGTGCCAGCGTCGTTGGTGTGGAGATATCTGTCATTGCATCGAATCCTTTCCTGTATCAAACGAAAGCTCCTTGGTCAGAACCAGCGGAAGTATCGACTTAGGCACCGGGATAGCCACTTGCGGTAGCGACTGCCGTACGCTGCTGCGCCACGCGCTCAGCGTACCCACTGGCCTGAAACGCCTCAATGGGATCGGGATTGCGCCCCTGCCGCACACGAGCCTCAGCCAGGAGCGGGCGCACATCCGTCTCATAAGCCGCCTGGAGTACACGATAAGCGCCCAACACGGAGCTTTCCTCCTGCGCCTTGCGCAGTGCTGTGCGATCCACCAGTAATGCTTTCGCATACGCAATCTGGATGTTGAGCACACTCTGAATCATCGCCTCGATCTTCGGTTCAATGTTGTGCGATTGGTCAATCATGTAGGCAATACGCCCGGCGTTGACGTTGCCCTCGGCACCTGCAGCGACGATCTCGTTGAAGATGCAGAAGAGCTCAAAGGGATTCTGCGAACCTACGATCAGATCGTCGTCAGCGTATTTGCGGTCGTTGAAGTGAAACCCACCCAACCGGCCTTCATCGAGCAGTTGTGCGACAATCTGCGCGATGTTGGTCCCCTGGGGATGGTGGCCGGTATCGACCAGCACCTCCGCTTGCGAACCCAGTTTTTGCGCCATGAGCAACGACGTACCCCAGTCCGGCAGATCGGTGGAATAAAAGGCTGGCTCGAAGAACTTGTACTCGATCAACAGGCGCATGCCTGCAGGCAACGCTGCATAGATGGCCTGCAAGGAGTCCAGCAAGCGGTGACGGCGGCGGCGCAGGTCATCCTGTCCAGGATAATTGGTGCCGTCCGCCAACCAGAGGCTGATGACGTCCGAGCCGACCTCCTGGGCGATCTGGATGCATTCGAGTACATGCTCGATCGCTCGCCGTCGTATCTGCTCATCGTAATGGCACAGGCTACCGAGGCGGTACACATCGTCCTGAAAGAGGTTCGGGTTCACCGCGCCAATACCCAAGCCGAGTTGCCCGGCATACTCCTTCACTGCTTGCCAATCGTCTTCCTTATCCCAGGGGATGTGGATGGCAACGCTGGGGCAGATGCCAGTGACCTTCTGCACCTGTGCCGCATCTTCCAGCTTTTCACGTAGATTACTGGCCGCCCCAGGCCAGTGAAACACCTTGAAGCGCGTCCCAGAATCGCCATAGCCCCAGGAGGGCGTTTCGACGGTGAACTGTTGAATTTTCTCTAAAACAGTGTCGATATCCATGTTTTGCTTCTCCTCACACTCGTACACTTATCACATCAAGGAGATGCCCCACCTTGAGTAGCACCTCAGTCTGATCTCCTACCCCCAACGCGCAGTGATGGGTTGGCCCCTCTTCACTCCAACGCGTGACAAACGTGGCCGGATCGAGCGGGAAACGAATGCGGCTGTTGGTATTCCCGATGCGGAATGTCGGGCGTGGATCATCAAAACGCTTGTCAAGGTCTGTCTGCATGAGGTGTCCCTTCTCTGTAATCATTCGATGTACCTCTCTTTTGCAGAGTGGCAAAAACAAACGTGTTAGCTGGATGGCTGCCCCGGCACACGAAAGTCGGCGGGCCTGGCCGGATAGGGGGCCAGGTCTGCTGCCGGTCCTAATTGCTCTACCGGCACACTGAGTCGTCTTGCCTTGCCCTCCAGGGCAAGACAGATTTGATCCACGGCGCTGTCCAGATCGAGCACGGCGGTATTGATGACCAGATCATAGAGGTGCGGGTCCTCATGCTGACAACGATACTGTGTCTGCATGAAGCGTGTACGGGCCTGATCTTTCGCTTGAACCCGCCTGCGGGCAGCCTCCGTGTCCAGTCCTTCACGGCGGACGGCATAGGCGACGCGTTGCTCCAGCGGGGCCACCACGCGAATGTGGAGCACATCGCGCTGGTCCGCCAGAAGCACCTGTCCACCGCGCCCGACAATCACCACGTGCCCAGTGGTGGCCGCAGCGGTGATGATGTCGCGCATGGTCTCCTGGTAGGCTCGTGCCTCTGCCGAAGAGGAAGGGCGGATGAGGACCCCTCCCCCACCAGTCATGGGCGCTGAAGGGGACAACTGCTCTAATATCCTGTCCAGGATACCTGGGCGAGTGCTTTCGACGTACTCCTCGTCGTGTTTCTCTACCTCCGTTTCGTGGACTTCCAACTCGCGGGCGGTCTGTTCGATGACCGCATGGTCAATCAATTGCCAGCCCAGCCGGCGCGCAAGACGGGCAGCTATCTCGCCGCCCCCACTGCCATACTCGCGAGAAATCGTGATGGCACGCATGGCTGCAATGGCTTGTAGATTCACATTCATAGCTTTCCCTCCTTCGGTTTCGAGAAACTGGAACTCATATGGGTTGCTCCTTCGATGTTCGATTACTCCGACCCTGTACCCTCCACACCCTGGCGCCCGAGTGCTGCCAGCGCGGCCTCAAGGGCTGGGCGCGACTCGTCGGCGTGCGGCAGTAGGGACAGCACCTGCTCTAAGGTCATGTCGCTGTTATGGAGCATGATGGTGCCGATATCCATGTGACCAGCGAGCGCTGGCAAATGCTGGCGCATCGTGCTCAACACCGCCGTCCAGGCTTCGGGGTCGTCAATGAACTCGCTGATCATACTGTCGAGTGAGCGTGGATGGCGGATACGCTCGACGCGATACGCATACGACCAGCGATGCGTTCCAGAGCCAACCTCGATGGGTTTTGCGTCGTCCCCGGGAAGGGTGATGCTGGCTGTTGCGTTGGGCGGCACCACGACCACGACCTCGATCCGCCCCGCCTCGATCGCCCACGCGCACTCGGCAAGGCCGTAGGGTGTAATGTGCTGTGCGCGAGCATGCGTGAGACCGCCGCCCGGACGTGGCCGTACATCAAGCTGCCGATACCCCGCAGCGGCAGGCGCCAGACCACCCACTCTGCGATGCAGCCAGTCGGCCACAGCTCCCAGGGCATAGTGGTTGAACGAGGTCATCTTGCCAGGATTGACCGAGCCATCTGGGCGGAGGCTGTCCCAGCGCTCCCAGATGGTGGTCGCACCCATCGTCACGGGATAGAGCCATGATGGGCATTCGCGCTGTGTGAGCAGGTGGAAAGCCGCGTCAACTTTCCCAACGCTGCACAGAGCATCGCAGACCAGAGGCGTTCCGACGAAGCCAGTGCTAATGTGGTACCCACTCTCGCGCACAAGGGCCACGAGCCGTTCGCCAGCATGCCGGCGCTGCTCGACGTTCTTGAGCAGGCCGAACTGCAGGGCCAGCGCGCAGGCAGTCTCGGAGTCGCTGATCACGCGTCCGGCAGGCGTGACGTACTCGGCGTTGAAGGCGTCTCGCACCTGGGCGGCTAGCCGCAGGTAGTGAGCTTTCTCCTCCGTTCGGCCAAGGACACCCGCGGCCTGTCCCAGCAGGTCAGCCGAACGGGCAAAGTAAGCAGTGGCGACCACGTGTGGGTCGGTGCGCGCATCTCCCGGCTTGTCTGGAGGGGCGCTCGGGTCGAGCCAGTCGCCGAACTGGAAGCCCTTGTCCCACAATCGCCCCTCGCCGGTGAGGGTGGCGACGAGGTCGACCCACGCGCGCATGCTCTCGAACTGAGCGGCCAGGATACCCGTGTCGTCGTAGCGCTGGTAAAGCACCCACGGCACAAGCACCGCCGCGTCACCCCAGGCAGCCGCCGGGATGGAGGGCATGGTCAAGACGTTGGGAACGACGAAAGGGACGGCACCCACAGCAGTTTGCTCGGCGGCCAGGTCCGCGAGCCACGAGGACAGGAAGCCGGCACAGTCGTAGAGGAAGCAGGCCGTGGGCGCGAAAACATTGATGTCGCCTGTCCAGCCCAGACGCTCGTCGCGCTGCGGGCAATCGGTCGGTATGTCGAAGAAGTTGCCGCGCATACTCCACACCACGTTCTCGTGGAATCTGTTGATCAGGGGATCCGAGCATTCAAACCACCCGGTGCGCTCCATATCAGAATGGCAGACCACGGCGCAGAGGTCCTCAGTCTTAAGAGTACCAGGCCAACCCTCCACCTCGGCATAACGGAAGCCGTGGAAGGTGAAGCGCGGTTCCCAGGTCTCCACCTCGTCGCCCCGCAGCGTGTAGCGGTCGGTGGCCTGCGCGGTCCGCAGTGGCCGCGTGCACAACTCGCCGTTCTCGAGCACCTCGGCGTGGCGTAGGATGACTGTCTGCCCTGCCTCTCCACAAACGGTCAGACGGAGCCGACCGACGAGGTTCTGGCCGAAATCAACGATGGTATGCCCGGTCGGCGATATCGTGATGGCGACCGGTGCCAACAGTTCAGTCCTGCACACCGGTGGCCCGGCCGGCGCGACGAGGGTGGAAAGATCTCGATCGAGCTGTCGCACGCCAACCCAGTCGCAGTCGTCGTAGCCAGGCGCCGACCAGCCGGGCCGCTCCATCCGGGCATCGTACGTCTCGCCGTCATAGAGATCGCTGGCCAGGATAGGCCCTATTGCGGCATGCCAGGTTTCATCGGTGACGATGCGCTCGGTCGTGCCATCCACGTAGTCGATCTCGAGCTGGGCCAGCAGCGCCAGCCGATCGCCGTAAATGTTGCGACGCCCACCGTCGAAGCCGAGTCGCCCTCGGTGCCAACCGTCACCCAGGATGCCGCCGATGGCGTTGCGGCCTTCACGCAGGAGGTCCGTCACGTCGAACGTCTGGTAGCGCAGGCGGTGATCGTAACTGGTCCATCCCGGGTCCAGGACGTGATCGCCGACGGTATCGCCGTTGAGCTGCACCTCGTACACACCGAGGGCTGTCACATACAGCCGCGCTCTCGTCACGCCCGCGCGGACGTCGAACTCGCGGCGCAGCAGTGGACAGGGCTGCGGGCGAGTGGTGTCCTCTTCCCCGTCGGGCGTCACGAATCGTGCGCTCCAATCGTCGGTGTGGAGTAACCCCGACTCGACGGGAGCGAGCTCACCCCATGCCAAGGGCTGCCCATCGATGCCCCAGACCCGCACCCGCACTGAGAGGCGCTCACGGGACGAGAGCGGCGCGAACGGCCAGGGCACGAGCACCGATTGATCGGACTCGACCCGGCCTGTCAGTTCGCGTAGCCGACCATCCGACCCGTAGGCTTCAATCTCATAGCCAGCCTGACGCCACCCGTTGGCCTGAGTCGCAACGATCCAGGACAATCTGGGCCGGGATTCGCCTATGCCGAGGGCGTCTCGGTGATGTTCGAAGCGGACATCCGCGATAGTGACGTCAGGTAACCCATTGCCTGGCATCGATCCTTGCTGTATCATCATATCTCTTTCTTCTGCTATGATCATGCTGGACTTAAGTGCCAGGGCGACCGGAAGGGATCGCTCCTACTATTA
>VBHI01000261.1 GCA_005881495.1 Chloroflexota bacterium | reverse complement strand
CCTCAGCAGATGAGGAGTTACTCGTAGGAGCCGGGCTTGACCCGGCTCGCAAGCGCGTCCTGGTGATTATTCCGGACGGAACCCGTACGGCTCCGATACCCCTGCTGTTTCGCCTGCTCTATGAGCAACTTGGACGACGCGTCGCACAACTGGATTACTTGATTGCCCTGGGAACCCATCCACATATGTCGCAAGAGGCCATTGACCATTTGGTAGGCACGACTGCCGCCGAACGAACAGAGCGTTATCCCAACGTACGCATCTTCAACCACGACTGGCACGATCCGCAGATGCTTCAGACCATCGGTGTCATCTCGCGCTTGGAGGCAGGGGAGCTGAGCGGCGGTCTGCTTTCTGATGACGTACCGGTCACGCTCAACCGCTTGATCTTCGAGTATGACCTCTTGCTGATCTGTGGGCCGGTCTTTCCCCACGAGGTGGCCGGCTTCTCCGGGGGAGCCAAGTATCTCTTTCCCGGCATCGCAGGCGCCGATATTATCAATTTCACCCACTGGCTAGGAGCGCTGGTGACCAGTATGCGCACCATCGGCATCAAGGATACCCCTGTCCGGCGCGTCATCTCCCGCGCAGCAGGGTTTGTGACACGCCCGCTCCTCTGCCTGGCGATGGTGGTTCAAGGCCACGATCTCCACGGTCTCTACATCGGCTCTCATGCTGAAGCCTGGAGCCGTGCAGCAGACCTCTCGGCACAGCTCAACATCACGTACGTGGACCGCCCTTTTCGCAAGGTGCTCTCAGTCCCATCTGAGATATACGACGACCTGTGGACGGCAGCAAAGGCGATGTACAAAACCGAACCAGCGATTGCCGACGGAGGCGAAGTCATTATCTACGCCCCGCACATCACCGAGGTCTCCTACACGCACGGCAAACTGATTGACGAGGTCGGCTATCATGTCAAGGAGTATTTCCTCAAGCAATGGGAGCGCTTTCAAGACGTGCCTGGGAGCATTCTGGCGCATAGCACGCACGTCAAGGGAACAGGTACCTACGACGCCATAAGCGGTATCGAAACGCCGCGCATCTCGGTGACGCTGGCCACCGGCATTCCAGAGGAACGCTGCCGGCGCATCAACCTGGGCTATGCCGATTATCGGGAGATTGACCCCGAAGCATGGAAGGGACGCGAACAGGAGGGTATGCTCTTCGTCCCACACGCTGGTGAGATGCTGTACCGCGCTCACGGTATATAGGAGAAGGAGTTTTCGCCAATGACGAATGACAACCCCATACTTTCCGCCCTACAACAACTGGTCGAGGACGATGCAGTCGGACAGTTGCGGCGGCGCGATGGCCTTATGGCAACATTAGGCAGTGAAGATGGTGCGCTCAAACTCGATTGGGTCGAGGGGGTAGCACGCCTGCTCGCCGATCCGGCACAGCTAGAGGAGGTAGAAGCAGAGGCACGAGACATCTGGCAACGCGGGATCCGCCACATGATCTGGGCCGGCATGGGCGGCTCGGTCATTGCTGTGCGCGTCTTATGCGATCTCGGCTTCTGTAGTAGTGGCGACAAAGGACAGGTGACCATCTACCCGCTGGACAGCACCGACCCGGCAGCGCTCAACGAAATTGTGCGGAAGATAGCAGAAGCCAAGAATCTGGCGTTGCCGACCGGGGAAGAATCATCCAATCCCACCTTCTTGCGAGCGCTGCTCGCTGATGTGATGATGGTCGGAGTAGCGATGGGGATGACCTCCGAAGAGCCGATCACGCACCTGGAATGGTTCACCGATCTTTTGAAACAGGCCGGGTTACGTCCGGCGGAGCATGTATTGGTGATGACACTTCCCGGTTCCTATCTTGACCGCTTTGCGAACGCTCAGCAGGCACCCAGTCGTCCTTTGCAACCGGACGGGGGGACAGGGACCGGTGGACGGATGAGCGCCCCGACAACACGCGTGTTTCTGCTGCCTGCAGCTCTCTATCTTACGACCCATTTCCCTGCTCAATCCGGTCAGCTACGCTCGGTGCTACAACGCGCCTGGGACGAGTATAACCTTGAACTGGCAACGTCCCGCCCGGCAGAACATCCATTTGTGCAACTGGGCGCCGCCCTGAGTGCCGCAAGCCTCGATGGAGCATGCCGCTTGCTGCTGAGAATGCCAGAGGGCTGGCAAGCTTTTGTCTCCTGGCTCGAACAATTGATGGAGGAGAGCCTGGGCAAAGGAGGCAAGGGTGTCGTGGTCTTTGATGATCAAACACTGAACCAAGCGGCTCCTGGCCATGAACAGGGCGGCATGCTGTATGTACGTGTGGTGACTGAAGCGACGCAAGCAGGAGAAGACCAGCTCTTTCTTCTCTCTCAGCCCTCCCTTGCCAGCAAAGAACCGCACGATCGATTAGCAGCCCTGGCCGCCAGTTTTCTTGGCTGGCAGTTGAGCATGGCCCTCTATGGCTATCTGCAGCGTATTACGTTCGCAGGTCAGCCTGCCGTCGAGAACTACAAGTCGAGAGCACGCGCATTACGGACGCAGCAGGATCCTTTGCAGGTGGTGTCGAATTGGAGTCCGGCGCTGCAAGATGGCATACTGACGCTCCTTGTTCCCCAATGGGCCATGAGCCAGGACGCCCAATTGCACATCGACCCGCAGCGAGGCGACTCCGAAACCCCAGGGCAAGAACCAGCCCTGTCCCTCACAGCATCAGCGTTCGCAAGGGCATTGCAAGAAGCGGCTTCAACTGACGATACACAGAGGTATCCACAAGGAGTATCCCTGAGGTATCTTGACCTGACCGTCAACGGAGAAGCGCAGAGAAGCTTGTTAGCAGTGCTTGACAAGCATGTGCATATCATTGGGAACAAGCTTTTAGGCATTCCCGTGAAACTGCGGAAAGCGCCCGCCGACTATCATTCAACCGAGCAAAGCGAGATGGACGGACCCCCATCCCTGGTCAGCCTGCGCATCGTTGCGCGGAACTCAGAAGCATGTCTGCTTGGCAGCTATACCACAACATTTCTCCATGCCCAGGCGGTGAGTACGTGGCAGGCGATGATGGAGCTCGGCCATCCTTGCTTTTTACTCGTCATCGATGGCTTTCTAGACGATGCTATTGAGCCCCTGTCAACCTTTTTTTCTCAAGTGGAGGAGTATCTTCACAGTGCATGAAAAAGGATGTCCTTGAAGATCGTTCCGTCCTTCATGACCACGACGAAGTTCTTCTCGTAGTCCTTCAGCACGTTGATGTCGACTGTTGGATCGCCCTCGACGAGCAGGAGATCGGCGAACGCCCCTTCCTTGACCACGCCAAGCTTCGCCTCCTGGTACGGATTGCGTTTGCCGCTCATGGCGAACAACTGCGCGTTTTGCGACGTGGCCATCTTCAGCACCTCGACGTTGCTGTAGTACTGCGCGACGCGCGTCAGCATTTCGTTCTGCTTGTAGTTGTCCTGCGGCTCGAACAGGAGATCCGTCCCGAAGGCGACCTTGACCCGGTGCTGCCTGGCCCAGCGGTACACGTTGTCGGTGCCGTTGCACACCGCCCGGTTCTTTGCCTGCTGATCGGCAGTGGGAAAGCTGTGATCGCTTTCGGCGAACGGCTGCGTACTGAGCCACACGCCCTTCTCCGCTATCAGCTTGACGGTCGCTTCGTCAGTGAGGTGGCCGTGATCAATGCTTTTCACCCCCGCGGCGATCGCCTGCTGGATTGCCTGCGGCGTGTAGACATGCACCGCCACGTAGGTACCCCAGTTCTCGGCCGCCTGCACCGCTGCCTTCAACTCCTCTCCCGTGTATTGCATGACGTCAATCGGATCGTACAAGGAGGCAACCCCACCGCCCGCCATCAGCTTGATCTGGCTCGCGCCCTTCTTGAGCTGCTCACGCGCCGCGGTGAGCACCGCGTCCGGCCCGTCGGCGATCGTCATGAAGCCGATGTCCTCCATGTGCGAGGGAGAACCGCCGAACGTCGTCGGCCGCTGGTAGACAAACGTGAAGTCACCGTGCCCGCCGGTCTGCGAAATCGCGGCACCGCTGGGATACACGCGCGGACCGGGAATGGTGCCGCGGTCGATCGCCAGCTTGATGCCGAACACATCGCCGGCCATAGTTCAATTCGGCGCTATCATTGCCTGCGGCTAGCATGTGCCAATGGGCGTCGGTGAGGCCGGGCATCAGCACGCGACTGCCGCCTTCGATCACGGTCGCCCCTTGCGGCGTCGTGATTGGTTGCTTGTCGATCGTGGCGATGGTCTTGCCGACGACGAGCACGTTTATCGGCTCCGTGAGCCGGTCGCTCGTCCCATCGAAGATGCGTACATTCCGAAACAGGACTGCCGATCGAGTCATTTCGTGCTCAAGATGTGCTGGTCGTTCCAACTATGCTCCTCCTAGATTGATATATTCTCCCCCGCTTTGTGTAAGACACCGCGCAGCGTGGCGGCCCGACTTAACAGTCACTTGTTTAGTGTTCATGTCGTTCACACTCCTTGCCTCCAACAAACTCTCATTTCTTACAATCATTTTACACCTTTCTGCAGGTTTCCACATAACTACAGGCTACACTATCAACAAATGAAAGCTGTTATCTTTAGTTGGAACACAATAGATATCATATCAAATTGCAAGCTTGCAATTTAGTTGGAGGTTAACCAAAATGGAAGATCCTTATGTAGACAATCGATCACGGGTCGCATATGCGGCTCCCACTCAAACGGAAGAAGTGCCGCGCCAGGCTCCCACTCAACCACTAACGGCACCGCACCAGGCTCTGCCTGGGCAAATGCAAACGCCGTCCACAATGCCGCCTGTATATCCAAGGCGTTCTAATGGCGCCCTTATTGCTCTGTCACTGGTACTCATGGTTGTTTTGGGTGTTGGTTTGTTTGCTGGCTGGCAATTCGGCCGCACCAGTACTTCAAATGGAGGAGTATTCCCGTCGGGCACCGGCCCGCAATCAACCGTTCCCTCACTCACCGGTAACAATATTCAAGCCGTACGTGAAGCGGTGATTGCGAAAGTTCGGCCAGCCGTGGTAGAAGTAAATGTTACTACCCAGCAAGGTGGCGCCATTGGTTCTGGCGTCATTATCGATGGCCGTGGGTATATCGTCACCAATAACCACGTGGTTAGTGGCGCACAAAGTATGAATGTTACGCTGTTTGATGGCACCAATTTGCCAGCACAACTGGTAGGCACCGACTCCGCCGACGACCTTGCGGTAGTGAAGATCACCCCGCCATCTAAGGGCCTGACTGTGGCAACTCTTGGCGATTCATCCAAGTTACAGGTAGGAGAGGATGTGCTGGCGATTGGGAATCCGTTAGGCATCACTCAGACGGTAACGAATGGCATCATCAGCGCGCTTGGACGGAATGTCTCTGAAGGCCAGGGTGGAGCAACCATTCCCAATGCCATTCAGACCGATGCTGCTATCAATCCCGGCAACAGTGGTGGCGCATTAGTAGACTTGCAGGGCAACCTGATCGGTATTCCTACCCTGACGGCAATTGACCCTGAATTTAATACACCAGCCAGTGGAGTAGGCTTTGCCATTCCGTCAAATCGCGTGGCATCTGTCGGGCCGCAGATCATTGCCAGTGGCAGCGTTACACACACCGGGCGTGCAGCTCTCGGTGTAAGTGTTACCACCGTTGATGCAAATCTGGCGTCGCAGGACAACCTGTCAGTTGATCACGGTGCGTTGATAGCGAGTGTATCGCCAAATGGCGCGGCTGCTACTGCCGGGCTGCAGGCTGGCGATGTGATTGTACAGTTCGATAGCAAGCCCGTGACCGATACCCAATCATTAGGCGATGCTATTGCCAACCATAATCCTGGTGATACGGTAACGGTCAATGTCGTCCGTGGCACCCAGCAATTGACGATCAACGTCAAGTTGGGTGAGTTACAGGCCGGAAATTAAGCATATTGCGCTTGCGTTAGCAAGGTCAGCATTTCCATACCACAAAAACACGCATCATCCCGAAAAATTCAGGATGATGCGTGTTTTTGCAACCTTGCTCAATCACCCGAAAAATAGATGGGTAGGTTAAGATACTGAGCAATTGCGACTATTGTCCTATATCATCCGTTTATACTTAGCATGTACGAGCTGACCGACTATGAAGTGGCTCTTTTAAAAGAAGAGAGACAGTTCTCGGATAAACCCTCTTTTTGAGGGTAAGGAGAGAAAACAAAGGAAACGACCATGAATACCACCCACTCTAAAGATACACCCACAGATGAAGCACCTAGACACGTACAGCTCCGCCTGGCATCAACAACACAAACACTTCCTACCTCTGCAACGCTCGCCATGAATGAGGCAGTAGTGAAGCGGCGTGCAGCGGGTCGTGAGACGATTCATCTGGGCTTTGGCGAAGCCGCGTTTCCACTGCATCCTCTGCTGAAAACGGCATTGGCCGAGGCCGCAACACACACAGGCTATGCACCTGTGCTTGGGATACCTGCACTGCGTCAGGCCATCGCTGCGTACCTCGCACGCACACGTGGGATGACATGTTCCGCTGATCAAATAGTGGTCGGTCCAGGAAGCAAACCATTGCTCTATGCGCTCCTGCACATCCTCGAAGGGGATGTACTGTTGCCGGTTCCTTCGTGGGTCAGCTATGCTCCGATGGCACGCCTGGCCGGTCGGCGAGTGATTGGAGTGCAAACCGAGCCAAATGATCATCATCGTCTGACCCCACAGGCCCTTTCGCAGGCGATGACCCAAGCTCGCAGAGATGGGGCGAATCCACGCATCTTGCTCGTGAACACTCCAAGTAATCCAACCGGAAGCATGTTTGATCGCGCCGATGTGGAAGCGCTCGCGTGCTGGGCGCGTGAGGCAGAGGTCACTCTCATCAGTGACGAAATTTATGCCGAACTGGCTCATGGCTGGCGCGAGCACGTCTCACCTGCCCGTTTCTATCCTGAGGGCTGTATTGTAACAGGAGGGCTCTCCAAAGCCTTCTCGGCTGGTGGGTGGCGGCTCGGATACGCAGCACTTCCCCCAACGACAGCAGGCAAAGAGGTCATGGAGGCCCTGCGCGCTCTAGCAAGTGAAATCTGGTCTACGACCGCCACGCCGCTCCAGGAAGCGGCTCTTGCCGCCTTCACCCCCAATGCTTCAATCGAGCAATACGTGCATCGCTCGGCACTCGTACACGGGTATGTCGCT
>VBHI01000260.1 GCA_005881495.1 Chloroflexota bacterium | reverse complement strand
GGAGGCACCCCCACAGGAAATGGCTCCACGAGCAATTCGCAGGTTATTCAAGTTGTGGCAGCAGAGAACTTCTACGGCGATATCGTGAAACAACTGGGAGGCAGCCACGTTGCGGTAACAAGCATCCTTTCCAACCCTAACGTTGATCCGCACGAGTACGAATCCAATGTCCAGACTGCTATAGCAGTCTCAAAGGCGCAGCTTGTCGTCGAGAATGGAAATGGTTACGATGCCTGGATGGATAGATTGCTTTCAGCCTCTCCCAATAACAGCCGTGTTGTGCTGGTAGGCGCGAATATCGCTGATCACAAGTTGCCCGATAATCCCCACGTCTGGTATGGCATCGAGAACATGCCAGCCATCGCGCAAGCCATCACCGCTGCGTTGAAGAAACTGGATACTGCCGATGCCTCCACTTTTGATAGCAACCTTGCAACATTCAGGCAATCTCTGATACTCTTAGAGCAGAAGATTCGTGAAATAAACAAGAAGTACAGGGGCACACCGGTCGCGTTGACGGAAACCATCTATCTCTACCAGGCAGTCCCGGAAGGCCTCGCTATGCTGACACCCTTCGATTTCCAGAAGGCCATTGCTGAAGGCAACGATCCACCCGCTGATACTGTGATAGAGGCAAATAACCAGATCACCCGGAAGGAAGTCAAGATTCTGATTTACAATGCACAGACGGTCACACCGATTACTACAAACCTGCAAAACAAAGCGAAGAATCTCAACATCCCGGTCGTGCCAGTCTCGGAGACCATGCCTCCCGGCAAGACTTACCAGACCTGGATGATAGATCAACTCAACACATTGCAGCTAAGCTTAGCGACAGCAACGGGAAAGTAAGCGAACAGCCACTATAGCCAATGAGGAGCGACCGCATGGCGAGAGCAACAAGAGCAATACCAGAGCCAGTCATCACCCTGGAGCATGTCCGTATCCGGTTTGGCGAGCGAGCAATTTTTGACGATATGAGCTTGACGGTGAACGAGGGGGAGTTTGTTGCTGTGCTCGGTCCCAATGGCGCGGGAAAGAGTACGTTGCTCAAACTGTTGCTCGGCCTGATCAAGCCGAACGCGGGCGCTGTACGTGTCCTGGGCAAACCACCACGCCGCGGCAATACTGCTATTGGTTATGCGCCACAGCACCGCTTGCTCGAAGCTGATCTCGCTTTGCGAGCACGCGACGTGGTCGGCTTCGGCCTGGATGGAAATCGCTGGGGACCGGGAATACCCAGTGCCAGGCGCAAGGCAATCATTGACAAGGCACTGCTGGAAGTGGATGCCTCTGCCTTTGCCGATGCTCCTATTGGTCAGTTATCAGGGGGAGAGCAACAACGCCTACTGATCGCCCAGGCTCTGCTGGCTAACCCACGATTGCTCTTGCTCGATGAGCCGTTGGCGAACCTGGATATTAGCCACGAGCAGGAAATTGTGGCGCTGGTGGCTAAAGTATGTCGTACGCGCAATGTCGCTGTGATGCTGGTTACTCACGATATCAATCCGTTGCTGCCGGTGGTAGACCGCGTTCTCTATATAGCTCATGGCCATACCACCATTGGAACCACAGAAGAGGTCATCACGAGTGCCACTCTTTCACAATTGTATGGCTCACCTGTGGAGGTTGTACAGGCACTGGGCCGGGTTTTCGTGGTTGGCGCAGAAACGTAACGCCACCGGCATCCAGAGCTGAAAAGGCCGCCGCGTTCCTTTTCACCTGCTCTTTTTTAGGAAAATGGCTATGTTTACTATCTTGCAATATTCGTTCATCCAGAATGCCTTCCTCGCGGGAACGTGTGTGGCCGCGGTAGCCGCCATTGCTGGCTACTTTATGATTATACGGGGTTTAACTTTTGCCGGACACGCGCTGCCAAACATTGGCTTCGCCGGCGCAGCAGGAGCGGTTCTTCTGGGGATTGATCCTGTTATTGGCATGTACGTCTTTACGATCGGGGCTGGCATCAGCATTGGTCTCCTGGGTAAAGAGGTCAACGAACGCGATACCACTATCGGTATCATCATGACCTTTGCCCTTGGCCTGGGCATTCTCTTTCTTTCGCTCTACTTTGGCTATGCAGAACGCGTCTACAGCATTTTGTTTGGCCAGATCTTAGGCATCAGCCAACTCGATGTGTTGATAACGGGAATTTCCAGCCTGCTCACTTTTGGCATATTTCTTACGCTGTTCAGACCGCTGTTGTTCAGCTCGTTTGAACCAGAGGTAGCGGAGGCCCGGGGGGTTCCTATCTATTTCCTTGCGATGATCTTCCTTATCTTGATTGCCATCACCGTTTCGCTGTCGGTGCAGGTCGTCGGCGCGCTGCTTGTCTTCACACTGCTGGTTGGGCCGGCGGCAACAGCTTCCCGTATTGTACAGCGACCGCTGTGGGCAATCGTGATCGCCATACTTCTTGGAGTGTCCTACACCTGGCTCGGTATATTTTTTGCCGCGAATAGCAACTGGCCCGTGAGTTTTTACATTGCAACGCTCTCGTTTGGCATCTATCTTCCCGTACGCCTCCTTTCTCCATTGTGGATTGGTCGACGCGTGAGGAGGATCGCTATAGCCAGGCAACATTCTGCTATGTCTCCGGGGAGCGTGGATGATCAAAAACAGAGCAATGCAATGCCGGCAACTAGACGTCATGAACCCCCGCATACATGACGGGGGCTTGTCCCTGCTTTTACGCACCGATCTGATGATATCCAGATCGACTACCGAGCGAGACAATAGGCACCATGACCGATGCCCGAGAGATATTGATCGCGGCGTTCCGATCAGCGTTATCAGTATAGCCGCACGCGACACAACAGAAAGCGGCTTGACTCTTGCGGTTCGCTTTTGCACAGTGGCCACACGCGCAACACGTACGAGACGTGTTGCGGGGATCAACGGTATGCAATGGTATGCCAGCAAGAGCCGCCTTGTAGGAAAGGAATTGACGGAGTTGTCCAAAGGCCCAGGAAGTATGGCGATTGCGCTGAGAACGTCTAACCGTGCTATCGGTTCTTTTCCGAATGTGCCTAAGTTCTTCAATCGCTATTCCTTGTCCAGTGGCTTTGGCTTTCTGAACAATCCGTTTGGAGATGACATGGTTGGTGTTTTTGCGGAACCTGGCTTCTTTGCCAGAGAGTTGCTTGAGATGGCGTTTCGCACTCTTTGTCCCCCGCTTCTGCAAGCGTTGGCGCAAGGCATGATGGCGTTGGCGCGTCTTCTCAACGGCTTCTCCGCTGAATGTCTCGCCCTCGCTATCGGTAGCCAGATTAACGATACCCAGATCAATACCGAGAGTTTCATCAGTAGTGATAGGCGTAGGTGTGGGAACATCGAGGGTCACCGCCAGATAGAACATCCCATTGCGGTACAGCAAATCGGCTTGCCCCTTGATAGCATCCATGCGGGCTTGTTGATAGTTGCCCACCTGAAAAGGAACCAGAATACGTCCAGAGAGGGTTAAGAGGGAAACGGTCAGGAGTCCCTTAAAGGACATGACTCGCTCATCATAGACGAGAGCGCCTTCAGGCTGAAAGGTGGGTTGGATGCTCTTATCGCGCTTGTAGGCTTCACTGGCTTTACTAATGCATCGGATGGCCAACTGAGCGGCAAGTTGGTAGGTAGTACGGAGCTCACCATACACCAGCTTTTGCAAAGCAAATTTGTTGGCAGTCTGCTCAGCAAAAGCGAGAGCAGCGACAGAGTTACAAGCAGCATTGAACGCATGCATGGTGTCAAGCAAAGCCTGGTGCTGTTCAGTGGTTGGGTGAAGCTTCAAGAGCATCGTTTGTTTCATAGCAGCAGTGTAGCAAGTATTGAGAAGAGTGTCAATAGGGCAAGGAATACCCATCCCAAGCCCCCAAATAAGGAAGGGCAATTCATTCCCCGCTTGAAAGACGGGGCTTTCCTGCCCGTTAACTGTGAACGTGACTCAGCCCGCTGAAAGGATAGATATGCTTGAACTGCTTCACCAAGATTTTGTGCAAAATGCCTTTATGGCAGGAACAATTGTCGCTATCGTTACTTCAGTGATGGGTTACTTTGTTGTTTTGCGCGCTCAGGCCTTTGCGGGAGAAGCTCTTGCAGATATTGGCTTTGCCGGCGCTACTGGAGCGGCTGTACTTGGTATCAGCTCATTGCTGGGCATGGTTTTCCTGACGCTACTGGCAGCTTTGGGCATGGGAGCATTGGGCGAGCGTATACGAGGACGCGATGTTGAGATCGGTATGGTGCTCTCTTTTGCTCTCGGCCTGGGAGTCCTGTTCCTCAGTATCTATGCACAATTTGGCACGAATGCATCTGAAGGAGTAGGCATTCTCTTTGGTTCGATCT
>VBHI01000373.1 GCA_005881495.1 Chloroflexota bacterium | reverse complement strand
GAAATTGCCTTTCCCTTCACGCATCTTGCCACCGATCAAGACCCTGGCGCCCTGCTGGATCGATCGTTGCACTTGTTGATCGAGCGCTTCACACAGGTCTTTACGAGCCAGCGGGCCGACCCTTGTGTCATACTCCAATGGGTCACCAACTTTTAGCTTCGCGGTGTTCGCAACAAATTTCTGCTCAAAAGCCTCTGCAACAGACTCTACAACGATAAAACGCTTGGCGGCAATACAGCTCTGACCGTTATTCTGGAAGCGGGCCGTCACGGCTACCTGTGCAGCCTCATCGAGGTCGGCATCCTCCAAAACGATGAAGGCATCTGAACCTCCCAGTTCCAGGACAGTTTTCTTTAAGGCGTGCCCGCTGGCGGATGCTACTTCAACACCCGCGAGCTCGCTGCCGGTGAGCGTTACTGCTGCTACCCTGGAATCAGCGATAAGTTTTCCTGTCTCAGAACCCGGTACAAGGACGGTCCTGAAGATGCCTTTGGGCAATCCAGCTTCTTGAAAGATACGCTCGATTTCCAGGGCGACACGCGAGACGTTCGAAGCGTGTTTGAGGATAGTGGTATTCCCCGCCATCAGTGCTGGAGCCGCAAAACGAAATACTTGCCAGTAAGGAAAGTTCCAGGGCATGATCGCTAAAATAACACCCAGGGGACGGAAGGCGACATAGCTTTCTGTAGCATTGGTGGCAACTTTTTCATCTGCGAGGAAGCGCCCGGCATTGTAAGCGTAAAAATCGCAGTTCCAGGCACATTTTTCAACCTCTGCCTCGGCTTCTGTAATGGTTTTGCCCATTTCAAGAACAGCAATACGCGCCAACGCCTTCTTACGCTCCCGTAAATGGCTCGCCACGCTATGCAGGTGTTTCGACCGTTCAGCAAATGTGTTCGTGCGCCAAAATAGGAACCCCTGGCGGACATCGTCCAGGGCCTCATTGATCTGCTCCCGGTTAAATGGTTCAAATGTTTCCAGCACCTCACCGCTGGTTGGATTGATCGTCTGGATGCTCATCATGCTCCTCCGTTGATAACAAAACACGTCTCGGACTCCATTATATCCCATAAAGGTAGTGCTTGACTTGAACAGGCCAAACAGCAATACTACTAAGGGGTAATCTTTGGTTTTATCTATGCAGGAGGAATACATCCATGCCCATTCCCGTTGAACAGTTGGCGAAAGATTGGTGGGCTGAAGGTGATACACCTGTCCAGAGCAATTCTCAAGTCACCTTTTTTGTCGACGGACGCATGACGATGCTCTCTATGTGCCGGCACTATCTCAAAGCACGTCACTATATTTACCTTGCCAGCTGGGGCATCAAGTCCGAAATTGAACTTGTGCGTGGCAGCGACCACCGGGCAGGGCCCGATGGTCGCCCCGAACAAGAACAACTGGTAGCCAAACTTCGCGCTGACGGTCTGCAGGAGGCAGATATCACCTTCTGGTGCACACAGTCCCTTTCACTCAAAAATGTTTTGGGTTATGCCGCGAGCAAAGGGGTCGAAGTCAAGGTACTTATCTGGGATAACCCGAATGTTTTCACTCGTACCTACCCAAAGGAGGCAAACAAGCTACTCAAGGAGACTGGCGTCAACTGTCACCTCGACGATAGCGCTCTTGTCCTACAACACCCGGCAGAGTCGCTCCATCAGAAAATCTCGATTGTGGATGGCACCTACGCTTTCGTTGGAGGTGTTGATCCATGGATCGATGCGGAAGGAGATTTCGACCGCTGGGATACGCAGGCGCACCAGTTCTCCTCGCCGCTGCGCCGCACCCCTGAGGGAACCAGCCCACACCCCTGGCATGACGCGCACACACTCATAGAAGGTCCCGCGGTTGGAGATGTCGAGTTGAATTTTCGCCAACGCTGGAATGAGGTCGTTCACAAAAAACAATTAGACGCGAACCAGCTTGTACCGGAACATCCGCCGGCCCCCCCGCTGGAGAGTGACAGCCTGGTGCAGGTAGCGCGTACCATTCCCCGCGAGACCTACAGTTTTTCGCCGGATGAAGGTATTCAAGGTATTGCCCAACTGCATGCAAAAGCCCTAGGTAACGCGCAACATTTCATCTACCTGGAGAACCAGTATTTCTGGCTACGCGCCTTTGGTGGCCTGGACGTTGCTTTTTTAGGTTTTGATAACCCCGAAATGGAAACCAACGCGAAGAAAATAGGTGAAGCACTACAACAGGGTGCGACAGTCGCCATCGTCCTTCCCGACCATCCAAATGCTGGCCGGGCCTTTACCGATGCTGCCCTGGCACGCTTGAAGCAAGAAGCTCCTGAAGCAGTCGAGGAGGGACGATTACAGGCTTTCTGTCTTGCATCCTCCGCCACTCTGGAAGACGGAGAACACTATCGTCCCATTTATGTCCACGCAAAGGTAGCGATTATCGACGATGTGTGGGCGACAGTTGGTTCAGGGAATCTCAACAATCGCGGGATGCGCAATGACGTCGAGATGAATGTTGCCACGCTAGATGAGACCAAAGTCCAGGGGCTGCGCCTGTTGCTCTGGGCTGAGCACCTGGGACTTTTCAACGAGCATGACCTGTTCGACCTGGGATGGTACCTTGGCCATCAACTCCAGGAGCCTGAAGAAAAAGCACGTGGTGAACAAATCTTGCGAAATCTACAGGAAGTAATCGGCAATCCCCTGGTCGGCCTACGCATGATGGTTGAACGAGCACAGGACAACCTGCGTCGCTACAAAGCAAGACAGCCCCTGGTGGGACACCTCCTCCCTTACCTGGCGGCTGAGGAGGCGACACAACAGGGACTGAATTTCAAAGAAGCGCACGGCTGGATCGAGGAAATACAAGCAGAAAAGCCCGCTTAGATCAATTCCAGGTAACGACGGCGGTCCCAGTTCGTGACCGCCTTTTCGTACTCTTTGACCTCCCAGCGCCGGGTTAATACGAAATGCTCAACGAAATCATTGCCCAGGTACTCTCTGGCGGTCTCACTCTTTTCGAACAGGTCGGTTGCGTCCGTCAGGTTGCGTGCCAGCGACCGGATATGACCTCTTTCCAGCGCCTTTGCCACGGTGGCCTCGTCATAGGCGTTACCATCAAGCCTTGCAGGCAGTTCTAATTTGTGTTCAATGCCAAATAAGCCACTTGCCAGCGTTGCGGCAAAGACCAGGTAGAAGTTGGCATCTGCCCCTGGTACACGGTTCTCAATACGGATAGGACGTCGTCCATTGTTGATGATACGGACAGAGCAGGTGCGATTATCCATCCCCCAGGTGGTATTCAAAGGCGCCCATGTACCCTCAATATAGCGCTTATAGGAATTGATGACGGGAGCATAGAGAACCATAAGTTCAGGCAATTTGTCCAGCACGCCCGCGAGGAAATGGCGCATCGTTACAGACATATATCCTTCAGCCCCTTCATCCCAGAAGAGGTTGTGCTCCTTATTGCGATCCCAGAGGCTCATATGGGCATGCCCGCTGCTGCCATCTTCCTGGTCATTCCACTTCGCCATAAAGCTGGCGGTGAGGCCCATCTGGTGGCAGATTTCTTTGACGCCCGTCTTGAAAAGCATGGTATAGTCACAGGCAGAGAGGACGTTTGCATAGTGAATGTTCATCTCGTACATGCCCGGGCCATGCTCACGATTGTATCCCTCCATCTCAACTCCGTGGTCGCGCATCATACTGGCGATACGTCCCAGTACCTGGTCGTCGGCGCTGGCCTGGCTGATGGCATAGCAGTTCAAACCGGGGTTCAGTGGAGTCAGGTTCGGGCCAAAGTCCTTTTCGCGCAGTGAAAACATACTTTCACGGAAGAAACGGAACTCCAACTCCGAAGCTGCCATCGCTTCAAAGCCCATGGAACGAGCGCGTTCCATCACTTGACTCATCACGTAACGAGGCGAAACGGTGACAGGTTCGCCATGTTCTGTCCACAAGTCACAAATGCAGGAGGCAATTTTTTCCTCCCAGGGCACCATGGCAAACGTAGAGAGATCGGGTTTCATGACGATATCCGCAAAGCCACGCTCCCAGTTACTCACCTTGAGGTTGGGTAGAACATTCTCCGCGATATCCCAGCCAAAGAGTACGTCACACTGGGGAAATCCGTCATCTAACGCATTAAGGAAATATTTCGCGGCAACGCGCTTTCCACGAAAAACACCCTCGATATCAGATGCTCCAATTTTGACATACTCGATTTTGCCCTCATCAATCAGGCGTTTGATTTCAGCAATGTCCATTGACATACACACCTTTCTGAACTAAACTTCATCATTGCTCCCCTTCATTAGCGCGTGTCTGTGACATCTCCCCAGGGCTAAAGCCACGGGGCTTCTCCTCCTCACGAATGAGCGTTTCCTGCTTCAACGGGAGTTGCCC
>VBHI01000060.1 GCA_005881495.1 Chloroflexota bacterium | reverse complement strand
TCTATAATCGCTGCTCATCCGACAAGGCACCTCAATATAGATCGCTCTTCATGGTCTCAAACACTAACTACGTTAGCATCTGAGGTCATACCCGAGAACTACTTTTCCATACGTAAGGCAAGCTCAGCAAGCGTGCGCACTGCCATGCCTGTCGCGCCCTTCTCCTGATAGGGCTTCTTGCTATCAACATAGCTTGTACCCGCGATATCCAGGTGCGCCCACTTCGCATCGCCCACGAAATTTTCCAGGATTTTTGCCGCCGTCACCGAACCGGCTGCGCGTCCGCCGGTCTGTTTGATATCTGCAATATCGCTCTTGATCTGTTCTCCATACTCCTCGTCCATTGGCATGGGCCAGAACTTCTCGCCGGCTGTCTTTCCTGCAGCAACGATTTCCTCGCTGAGTTCAGCGTCATTCGAGAATAATCCAGCCATGGTGTTACCTAGCGCAATGACTACCGCACCTGTCAGCGTTGCCACGTCGATAATCGGCGATAATCCCTCTTTCGCAGCATAAGAAAGAGCGTCGGCCAGCACGAGCCGCCCCTCTGCATCTGTATTGACGATCTCGATCGTCTTGCCATTCATGATGCGCAGGATATCCCCTGGATGATAGGCTGTACCACTGGGCATATTCTCTGTGGTCGAGACCAGCGCGGTCACGTTGACCAGCGGTTTCAACGAGGCGATCGCCTGCATCGCACCAATCACAGCCGCAGCCCCTGCCATATCCCCTTTCATCTCGTCCATGCGATCAGCTGGCTTGAGCGAGATACCACCGGTATCAAAGGTGATACCTTTCCCAACAAGAGCCATCCCCTTATTCGTGCTATTTGCCGCGCCCCGATAGCGTAATATAATGAATTTTGGCGGTTCTGCGCTTCCCTGTGACACACCAAGCAGTCCGCCCATGCCCAGCTCTTCCATCTGTGGGCGATCCAATATTTCGCACTCCAGCCCAAATTGCGAAGCCATCGCGCTGGCGCGGTTCGCCAACTCAGTAGGTGTGAGTACGTTTGGCGGTTCATTCACCAGGTCACGCGCAAAGTTTGTTGCCTGCGCCAGGGCACTTCCTCGCCGAATAGCCTCCTCCAATCCAGCGCCATTTCCCTTGCCAGCAGCGAGCCAGATCTTCGTAATGTCTCGTTCCTCACCTTTGTCATCGGTGTGCTGGTACTTCCTGAACGTATACAATCCGAGCAACGCACCCTCTACCTGCGCCTGCATTCCTGTTTCTACTTCAATGGGCGTACCTTCCAGGTCTAATGCCAGGGCGATCGTGTGTGCGCCTGTATTTTGCAAGTGGCGCGCTGAAATTGCGCTGGCTCTGCGCAGTATCTGCGCATTCATTGCCTCTAAAGAACCCAATCCAACCACCAGGACGCGCTTTGCCGCCAGCTTTTCCATGGTATACACTGTCGTCATCTCGCCTAGATTACCTTTGAATGCCCCATCTGCGCAAATCTGGCTAATGAGGCCATCTAATAGGGTATCCACTTCTTTCGTCATCTCAGGCAGCACGACGCCATTGCTGTTCTGCGCCTTCTTTGAGCGAGCTGCTCCCACGACAAGTGCATCACATACTACGTTTTCTAATGCATTCCTTGATACTTGAAAATCCATACAGTCACTTCCAATCTTCTAGTTATGTATTGATGATCAAAAAGACATTGACCGACCATCTCTACTTTGGTCGGTCAAATTGATCGCCTACGCTATGGCTTATCATAGCAAATTCTGCCAGAAATAGCTATCCTTGCTGTGTCAGTCCGGGAGATCCTTCAACTGGTCTCTCTTTTCTCCTGCCTCTGTGGTAACAAACGATCCACTACCTCTAACAGTTGACGCGGTTTGAATGGTTTGGTCAGGTATTCGTTACAGCCAATCTGCATCGCCGCCTCGTTCTCGTCATTCAGCGCATAAGCTGTGACAGCGACAATTGGTACATTCGCCAGTTCCGGACGAGCCGGATCAACTGCGTCGTACGATAGCCATCGAGGACCGGCATAGAGAGATCGGTAAGAATAAGGTCGACCCGTTCACGGTCAAGTATCTCTAACGCCTCTCGTCCGTTCGAGGCAGTAAGGCAGTAGTATCCGCGGGTAGATAAAACTCTTTCTATCAGAATGCGATTTGAGACCTCGTTCTCGACGACCAGTATGGTTGGCTGGCCTTTGCCAGGGATATGTGTATTCATAATCCATTACTCTTTTCAATAAAAGCCATAACACCAACGCTTTAACGTAGAGAGGATACCGCAGGCAAAGTAAATGAAAAAGTAGAACCTTGTCCTAGTAGACTCTCTACAGCGACCTCGCCACCTTGTAATTCAATGAGCTTTCTTGCAATAGTCAGGCCCAGGCCTGTGCCGCCGAAACGCCTCGTCGTACTGCCATCGGCCTGGCGAAACGCTTCAAAAATATATCCCATTGCCGCTGGTGAAATGCCGATACCGCTATCATGGACAGATACACGAATCATGTCATAGTTTTCCAGCAGCATACAACGAATAGTCACCCCACCTGTTTCGGTAAACTTCAACGCATTTGAGACCAGGTTGATGACGATCTGACGGATGCGATGACTATCAGCCATCACCATCAGTTGAGGCTCAGCCATCTCAAGAGACAGGCTTAGCCCTTTATTATTAGCTAGTGGCTTGAGTTTATTCAAGACTTCTTTCAAACATGGTTCCAGGTCCAACGGCTCAACCTTGACCTCAAGCCGGTCTGCTTCAATCTTTGACAGGTCGAGCATGTCATCTACAAGGTGCGTGAGATCCTCGGCACGTCTTACCATGAACTGGATATGTTCTTCCTGTTCAGCCGTAAGCTCTCCATCCAGGAATCCCTCTAAAATTAACGCGCCATAACTGATAATACTGTGTAACGGAGTACGTAATTCATGTGTAACTGTGGCTAGAAATTGTGACTTCAAATGATTAACCCGTTCAAGAGCCGCGTTCTTATCCTTTACTTCCGCGAATAGCAGTGCATTTTGAATAGCAATTGCCGCTTGCACTGCTGCATTCTTCAATAGAAAGGTATCTTCACTTGTCACCTGGTGTGGTTTGTCGTCGTAGAGAATAAAGACTCCCATAGATTGTTCTTGTAGCAGCAGAGGAACCGCCATTACTGAGCGGAACCCGGCTTCAAGTGCCATAAGCGCCCAGGTTTCGCCACGTTCCTGGTAGATACTGGCAATATCTTCACCATAGACAATTTTTTGTTTCTGCATCGTGATATATGCCAGGTTCTGATCCAGTTCACGCAGTGCTGGGCGTGGAATGCGTGGCCGCCGCATTCCATAGGGAATCGTCGTTTGATTAACCTTTGTTGCATCAACAGCCTTGTGATTATCGCTTGACGTGCCAATCCGTGCTGAGGGGATAGCCACTAATTTTGTCGTTGCTGCCAATGTGATATCGCTGACTGGGTCAGCATGTACAGTTACCGCTCCCTGCTGTCTGAAGGGTTGGGTATTGGTTGTACTGGCAATATTCTGATTTGATGCATGATCCGATGACCAGTGTGCTACCGCCCAGGGTTCTAGCATCTCACGTCCATAAAGCAGCAGGGACACATTTTTCACCTGCGTAATCCAACCCAGGCGGGACACGATTTCGCCCAGCAGGTGCTCCAGGTTAAGAGTCGAGATGAAAGCATCGCTCATTATCAGCAAATCTCTCATCTGTTTTGTCATCAGTTGACTTTCGCTCTCCTGGACAGAGAGTGACTGCGAGAGTAGATTAAATGAGTGCGCTAGCATACTCAACTCATCACTAGTCGACGGCTGTCTCCCTATGCTTGCATTGCCGCTATCTGCCACCAGAGATCTCACACCCGCTTGAATGCGCCGTAGAGGTCGGATGAAAAATATAAGCGTAATGAATGCAGAGGCTGTTATGCCAAATGCAATCACAAATATGCCAATTGCCAGAAGAATCATCACATAACGCTCTATATAAGTGTTCACGCCGTACAGAGGTTCGACATCTACGATCGCCAGGGAAGGCGAAGACTTCAATTGATTTATTGCTCTGGCAGTTTTTGCAAAAATCAGATAGCGTTGTGGTCCATCTATAAAATTGACTTCATCAGTGCTACAGAGAGCGCTTACCGATATCAAATGATCGAGGTGAAACCCTCTCAATGTTGATCCAAGTACACGTTTTCCCTGGCATAAAACCACGTTGAACCCTGTCTGTTGTACCAGGCTCAGCGCGAAATCATCATCAATGGCTTGTGCCGCAATAAGCACACCCTTCGGCGTGTTGTTTTGATCCACGATTGGCACCGCGATATGGAGCATCCATTCATACGACCCGGAAGTTGATGGAACCTGTTGTAACGTTGAGGTAGCATGTCCTTGCAGCGCCAGCTTTACCAAATCTACTGCTGCAGGCGCATTGTTATCGATCGTATAGTGTTTATCTGAAAGTTGGGCAACTAACTGGCGATTCTTGTCAAGAATATCAAGTGCAGCGAGGAATATATGATATTGCGTGGGAACATAGGCAAGCACATTTTCCATATGTTGTCGAGTGTGCTCTGTTATATGATGGGATAACGAAGAAGACACATCGCTATTCTGTGCTACCTGATATAAATCTTGCATCAGTGTAACAGATGCTGATTGATACGCGTCTTTGAGCATTATGAGGTGTATCGCAGCGTCACTTCTTGCTTTTCGCTCCGATAGATATTTCAGTGCTCCCAAAGATGAGGCTGAAAAAATAATCAGGCACAGCAAGAGCGTTAGCGCCACAACAAGTATGAGTTTTCCCCCCAATGACCGCACTTTGAATCTCATGCGAACCTTTCTCGCAATGTAAAAGTAAGGGTAGGACGGGGTGCCAGCTCGTCCTACCCCTACCGCACGAATGCCAAAAGCAACGTGAGACTCTAAGAGGTGCGCGTGCAAACCCCATGGGGAAAAGGTTGCACGTAAATCCAGATGAACGTTACAAGCTGCTCGTCGAGGTGGATCTGCTTGCTCACGGACATCCCGCCTTCCGTCCTAGGCCTATGTATTATAACGTATAACTGAGCACATTGATATCATATTCAGGAGCAATTATCCCCGATCGCCAAATATCTGAAAAATTGTGAGTTAATTGAGATTTTTGCTCATTTTACGAAACTTTTCCCTCTTTTTTCTCTTTGCTAACCTGAATGAGTAGGAGCCATTCTTCGCGCAAAACCCCCATGTATAGATCATCCACATATTGACCATTGCTCCACACGTGTTTTCGTAGACGACCCTCTTCTACAAACCCACACGCACGATAAGAGCGGATTGCTCGTTCATTGTTCCCATTGACCCTCAACCAGACCTTGTGCAAGTTGCGCTGGCGGAATGCATAATCAAGCAATACCCTGATGGCATCACGCCCATAACCCTTCCCCCAATATGCCCTGTCTCCAATGCCTATTCCCATTTCACAGGTGCGAGCGATCCCGTCGAGATGAAATAGACCACATGCCCCGATATATATTCCATCAGCTTCTATCGCAAAATTCGTACCATCGCGTCCGCCCTTGCGTGTATTTTCGTCAAACTCTGCCTCCAGGCGTTCTATGGACTGCGGTTCAGGTGGGTCACCCCCACCCAGAATCTCGATTTCTAAATCGTTATTAAAGATCAATTGGCGTTGTAAATCCTCGCGTTTGATGGCGCGCAAAATAACTTTTTCGCCTTTGAGCACGGCAATACAACTCCTGTTTCAAACTGCTACCTGCTAGATGTAATGCAGTTTGAGGTTGAGCTTGGACGAGCAGAATCAAGCCTCTACTCAGACAACTCTTAGGGAATCTCGGTCCATATAATAGGGCCATTGATGGCTTCTTGATCCACCTGGAGCGCCGTATTATGCTGTGTATCTACCAGGTAGATTCCTGTCTGTACATCATTTAACGCTACAATGAGCCGGTGCGGTGAAGAAACAGACCAGCTAAATGTAGAGGCAAGTCCACGTAATGTGAGAGGGTGCAATTTCAAACTGCCCTGTATATCAACCCTGACGGACTGTTTGCCTGTGCTGTAGACCAATTGCTGACCATCCTTTGACCATGCCGGAGTTGGCTCACTGGTTACTCCTCCAGCAACGAACATGTCAACCATCGTGGTCACATTTACTATATGCAGTGCTCCTATACCAGATGAGATAGTATCAAGGTAGTCGATGTGCGTGCCATCCGGCGACCATTGGGCAAAATTAACCTGCTTATCCCTGGTTAAAATAGTAGGTATCGCCCCGGGAATGAGATCGATACACCACAGGTTGGCCGCCTGCCCCAGAAATGTTGTCACCAGTAGCCAGCTTCCTACACCACCGTGTCCACCAGCCTGGCTGTAAATCGCTTGTACGTAATCCCCCTGTATAATCTCTTGCGGAAATGCACTGCCCCCATTTCCTACGCGGCGCAACCAGATGCTATGGACATGTCCGATTGTCCCTACACTCCAGGTGATCGCAGGAGTATCTGTACTCGGCGACCAGCCAAGGCTAAGCATTGTATCATTTGGCCTGCCCTGGACAGTGACATTATCTGTAATCACTAATAATCCGTGATTCTGACTATTATAGTCCAGGATGCTCGTTACCCCATTATGGCTTAATTCAAATGCAATACGTATGCCATCGGGAGACCAGACGGGATGAGTAACACTTCCCTTGATAGGGAGCGGCACTATCTGTACAGTACCCGTCTCTGTGGAGAGTATATAGAGGCTTGTTGCACCTGTACCCGTAGGATCAGCTACAAATGCTAACATGGTACCATCCTTTGACCATGCCAGGCTACCCAAAATCGCTTCACCCGTACTTGTATCCCAAACCGATGAAGGGGATATTCCTGCTTTCAGCAGCGGTTGGCGGATAGCAGTGTCGCTTTGCCCATCGCTGCGAATCGTATGCACAAATGCGTGCTGCAGGTCGATATAGGCCAGCATGTCACCTGCGGATCGCCCTGGTAAAGGTGGACTGACAACCCAGTCTTCTGCTACTGTAACCTGTTGAGGTGTCAACTCTTTAGCTTTTGTGGTGCCGTCAGCAGGCGCACTCCACAGTGAGCCATCCCGTAAGAATACAAAATAGATACCTGCGGGTAGAGGGCCACCGGAAGCAGGTGCTGCAGGAGGTGTAATTGCGCTATTGCTACTGACCGGGTGAGTAGTATTTTGCAACCAGAGGTTCCAGCCAATCAAACTACCTACTCCAAGCGTCAGCAAAAGTGTAGCAGCGATGGCAACCTGCATGGCGCGTAATCCCCATCGTTTGTGGCGCTTTTGCATTCCTGGCTGTTCAGATGGCAATGTTTGAGTCGTGGAAGTTGAGGATGAATCGGCTGTGGCGCGACGCCCACCAGGTAAAGCTACCAATTGTGGACGACTTGGCGTATCCCGTCGCGCAGTGTTATAGGGGACTGTAAGGTCGAGATCTTTATCCACTCTGGTACCATCGTGTGTACCCGTGAGCTCAAGGTACTCAGGCGAAGAAAAGATTCTTTCGCGTAGAGCCGGACCTGGTTCGACACGTGGCATTTGCTCAAGGAGCGCATCAAAACGGCGGTAATCGGCGAGAACTGTACTGCAATGGATACAATCCTGTAGGTGTGCAGCGATTTGTGATTCAAGTTCTGATGCAGCCTCTGCTGTTTCCCCCCAGGCGAGCGAGTCATCAAGGTAAGCACTTAAAAGCTCCTCGACTTGCTCGCAGTTCATTTTGTGCCTCCTTGCTCCAAGGACCGATAATGCTCGCGAAAAGATTGTCGCGCACGTGATAAATACATTTTGACACCGCTCTCCGCAATATTTAACGTCTTGGCAATCTCGCTGTAAGAGAACCCTTCCTGGGTATAAAGCAGCAGAGCTGCCCGGTATTGTTGTGGCATGCGTCGAAGCGCCGCACGTACCAGTTCCGTCGTTCCATATATTTCTTGTGGGTCCGCGCTTTCAACATCTGCTGGCTCGTGGTCAAGGTCCTGCCACGGTAGCCAGGAGATCAATTTCCTGCGACGAAGCGCATCATACGCTGTATTCGTCGCAATTCGATAGAGCCAGGCCGACAACTTCAAGCTCGCATCCATTTTAGGTAACGCCCGAAATGCCTTCAGAAAGGTATCTTGGGTCAGGTCGTCAGCCTGTTCGCGATCCCCCACCAGGTGATATACATAGTTGTAGATAGGTGTCTTATATTCCTCGTAAATCTGGTCAAAGGACCAAGTACTTTCCTTGGTTTCCACCCTGGCCATGCGCTACAATCCCTTCGATGGCTACAGCTATCATCTTGTCCGTTCCATACAAGTGATAGCAGCTCATCTCCGTTTCGCGCAGGCCTACCTGGGACTGTTCCTGCGGTGCTGGAAAGGCTTACATCCTTCTGTGTAGTGGAACGGACAACCAACGCTTTCAGTAACATGGCGAATATTCCGTTGACCTCTATTCGCCCGGTACGTTGAGTACATGGTAGCATATTTTTATTTGAGCCTTGAATTGACTGGCCTTCTGGTTAGTACTATTGGGCAAGGGAGCAGGAATCCTTCTTGAAAAAGCAAAGTCCCATCAAGTTGCCCACAACTCTCATGTATGGTACCATACACCCATGAGCCTTTGATTCACTTGGACTCCCGATAATGGAAGACGTCTGGAACGTGCCCGATAGAAAGCAAACACAAGGCGTGCGCACTGTCTGGTGGGAGGAGGACGCATCTGGGGCGGCTGTCCGCCTGCTGGACCAGTCACTTCTTCCCCAAAAAGTTGTCTATCTCAGGCTAACGCAAGAACAAGAAGTCGCGGAAGCTATCAAATCCTTGAGAGTACGCGGTGCGCCTGCAATAGGTGTCACCGCCGCTTTTGGTATGGCACTCTCGCTTCGCAGTTTGCTCAGGGAGCAGAATGAAGCACTGACGCTTAGTGCGATACAACAACACCTGCGCTTCGCTGGTAAATTGCTTGCTCAGACTCGTCCTACCGCGGTCAATCTCTCCTGGGCCATAGACCGTATGCAGTTGTGTGCCGAGCAGGCGATCAACGATCATTGTTCGCCGCATGACCTCGCGCAGCTTTTGTGCAATGAGGCCCAGTTAATTGCTGACGAGGATTTTGATGCCTGTATGTCAATGGGCATCTACGGGGCGGAACTGATTGCAGATGGTGATACGCTCCTGACGCATTGCAATGCTGGCGCCCTGGCTACTGCTGGCTGGGGAACCGCCCTGGCTCCTATGTATGTGGCACATAAAGCCGGGAAGCATATTCATGTTTTTGTCGATGAGACCCGCCCAGTCCTTCAAGGAGCCCGTTTGACCGCCTGGGAGCTTCAACAGGAGGGAATCCCACTGACCTTGATCACTGACAATATGGTGGGGCATTTTATGCATTGTGGCGACATTAAGGCTGTTTTCGTCGGAGCGGATCGCATTGCTGCTAACGGAGATGTGGCGAACAAGATCGGCACATACGGCATTGCTGTGCTGGCACAGGCCCATTCTATCCCGTTCTACGTTGCTGCCCCATTATCAACCATTGACCTCAACATACCATCTGGAAACCACATTCCTATAGAACAACGCGACCCCTCAGAAGTGACGAGTGTGGGTGGAACGTCCATTGCCCCGCCTGGCATACTGGCCGCCAATCCCGCTTTCGATGTTACCCCTCATGACTATATCACTGCCATAATTACCGATGGGGGTATTATCCATCCTCCTTATGTGGAGGAACTGCGCCGGGTTTGTTCAGATTCAGAAAATCGCAAAAGTAGGAAGCAGGTTGAATAGGAATGGAGACAGGAGTAGCATCAACCGTTGCGCAACATGCTCAGAGCGTTTTGGGCAAAGAAAGGTATCGTTATGTCAGCGCCGTAGTAGCAAACTGCAAAATGCTTGCCCTGGCATTAGAGTCACAGGAGGAAGCAGAAGAAAATAGCGGTACACGAGAGGCCATCGACTTAGAAGCACTGATCATTGCTGCTTACCTGCATGATATTTCTACCGTGGCACATAGTTTCCACGACTATCAACTCAAGTCAGCAGAAATGGCCGTTGAGTTTTTACGCGGTCTCGAATTATCCGAAGAGCAAATCAAAAAAGTTGAACAGGCGATTCTGGTACATACTACCGCGTTTACTCCTGAAGAACGGCGAAGTGTGTCGATAGAGGGCCGAATCCTCTATGACGCCGATAAGCTCGGCCGGATGAGCGGCCTGGCTGTTGTCACATCGTTGATCGAGTTTGGAGCTCGCTATCCTGATCGAGCCGTTACCCGCGATGTGCTCGCTGCCATCCTTCGGCATATCGAGGAATGCTTTGTGGAGCTTTATCAATCACTGAATACGGCTCCTGCCCGAGAAATGGTCCAGGTGAAATTTGGCCATACTCTGGCCTTCCTCGATGGCGTTATTGAACACCTGGCCGAATCCACGCCTGTCTGACCGGTTTTGTTATACAATGTACTCGCATCATAGTTTATTATGGAGGGTTGGAAGAGTTGTCCATTTTGGTTGTTGGTTCTGTGGCCCTGGATACCGTGGAAACACCGTTTGCCAGGAAAGAAGAGACCTTGGGAGGCGCTGCATCCTATTTTACCACTGCTGCCTCGCTCTATAACCAGGTGAATCTTGTCGCTGTAGTTGGGAGCGACTTCCCTGAGGAGTACCTGGATTTTTGGCGCAGCCGTCCCGTCAATCTTGCTGGTCTCCAGATCCAGGAGGGCAAGACATTTCGCTGGATTGCGCGGTATCACCTGGATATGAACTCCCGTGATACCCTGGATACCCAGTTGGGAGTCTACGCAGGATTTCATGCCGTTATCCCTGACGAATACCGTCAAAGTCCGCTGCTCTTTCTAGCGAATATCCAGCCGGAGTTGCAGCTGGAGGTGTTGGAACAGATACCCAATGCCCGTTTGACGGTGCTTGATACGATGGAATTGTGGATAATGACTGCGCGTGCACAATTGACTGAGGTGATTAAACGCGTTGATTTCCTCTTGATGAGTGAAGAAGAGATTCGCCAGTATACTCATCAAGCCAGCATAGTAACAGGAGTACGCCAACTCCTGGCGATGGGTTTGAAATACGTCATCGTCAAACAGGGGAGTTATGGCGCACTCCTCTTTGGAGCTGATGGTACCTACTTTAGTGCACCCTCTTACCCTCTCGAGGAGGTCATCGATCCCACCGGTGCTGGCGACGCTTTCGCGGGCGGTTTTCTTGGTTACCTCTCAACTGTTCAACCCGCGCCTGATGGTTGCTACTCTATCGACGATATCAAATGCGCTGTGGTCCATGGCAATATCATTGGTTCATATGTCTGCGAAGATTTCAGTATCGGTCGTTTGCGTACCTTGACCATGGATGATATCGCAGCACGGTATCAAGCCCTGGTTGATTGTTCTCATTTCGAACCTAGTTGGCGAAATACTATGGGGATGCAATTTATTGCTCCTCGATAAAGGAATGACAATTTTATGACTACTTCATTTCCTGGAGAGGTCAAACACATCTCTCTGGCTGCTCGCCGTAAAGACGGCATTGAGTGGGCCGCAAAAGATATGCCCGTGCTCCGCCTTTTGCGGGAGCGCTTTGCTAAAGATATGCCTCTGAAAGGCGTGCGCATGTCGGGTTGCCTCCATATCACAACAGAGACGGCTAACCTGGCTATCACCCTGAAAGCAGGCGGTGCCGATCTCGTGCTCTGTGCCTCCAACCCTCTTTCAACGCAAGACGATGTCGCTGCTGCACTGGTGAGCGAATATGGTATTCCCACCTACGCTATTAAGGGTGAAGATGAAAAAACCTATTATCGCCATATCAATACCGTCCTTGACCACAAGCCCAACATGACTATGGACGATGGCTGCGATCTCGTTTCGACCATCCATACCACTCGCACTGAGCTTATTCCCGATATTATCGGGGGGATGGAAGAGACCACTACGGGCGTCATTCGGCTAAAAAGCATGGAGAAAAAAGGCGTTCTGCGTTTCCCCGTCCTCGCAGTCAACGAATCCGATACCAAGCACATGTTCGATAATCGCTACGGCACCGGGCAGAGTTCGCTTGATGCCATTGTACGCTCAACCAATGTCCTCCTGGCTGGCCGCACATTTGTCGTCTTTGGTTATGGCTGGTGTGGCCGCGGTGTCGCTTCCCGCGCGCATGGCATGGGTGCCAATGTCATCGTCACCGAAGTAGATCCTACGCGCGCATTGGAAGCTGTTATGGACGGCTACCGTGTCATGCCCTCTAGCGAAGCTGCTGCTCTCGGCGATATTTTCATTACCGTAACCGGTAATGTCAATGTCATCGATGAACAACACCTGGCCCGCATGAAAGACGGCGCTCTGATTGCAAACTCTGGGCATTTTAACGATGAGATAAACATCCCCGCCTTAGAAAAACTTGCTACAAATGGCAAGCGCCGTGTGCGAGATTTTGTCGACGAGTACACGTACGCCGATGGACGCCGTGTTCACCTGCTGGCTGAGGGCCGTCTCGTCAACCTTTCAGCCGCCGAAGGCCATCCCGCCAGCGTTATGGATATGAGCTTTGCCAATCAAGTGCTGGGTTCTGAGTACATGCTTGCCCACGCGCGTGAATTGCAGCCTCGCGTCTATACCCTCCCAGCTGCATTGGATAAGGAAATCGCCCGCCTCAAGCTTCATGCTATGGGTGTGCGTATCGATACGCTCACGGCTCAGCAAGACGAATACCTCAATTCATGGGAGTCCGGCACGTAACGGCCTTGACATCGCTTGTATTAGCTCAGTATACTGATACAGACGTACTTACACAATTGAACATGTGCAGTAACAACTGCTCTCATCAAGAGAGGTGGAGGGAGACGGCCCGATGAAGCCCGGCAACCCCCCTGCGTAAGCGGGAAGGGTGCCAATTCCGGCGGAACTTTTCCGCAAGATGAGGGGAATAAGCATTACTCTTAAACCCCTGAAATCTCAGGGGTTTTTTGTATCTTGCACCCCGAAGTTTGAATATACAACCAGTTCTACATTTTCTAAAAGGAGGAAGCCCGCATTGAGCAATTTTATGAGAAGTCCAAAATCCTTTTTCACCAGTGAATCGGTGACTGAGGGACATCCTGATAAACTCTGTGACCAGATATCAGATGGGGTACTCGACGCCATTTTAGCCCAGGACCCCCTGGCCAGGGTAGCTTGCGAGACCGCTACCACGACGGGGCTTGTACTCGTTGCAGGTGAGATCACTACTTCTGCCTGGATCGATATGCCTGCGGTTGTCCGTAAAACCATTGAGCAGGTGGGCTATATCAATGCAGACTATGGTTTTGATTATCGTACATGTGGGGTAGTTACCTCAATTGGGAAGCAATCACCTGATATCGACCTGGGTGTCAGCCGCTCAGTAGAGGTTAAGAGCGGCGTTGCTCACTTGAGCGATGATGAGTTAGAGCAGATCGGCGCGGGTGACCAGGGCATGATGATCGGCTTTGCCTGTAACGAAACCCCTGAATATATGCCTTTAACCATCAGCCTTGCCCATCACCTTGCCCGGCAACTCTCGCAGGTGCGCCGCAAATCGTGGGGCGGTAATGGCCCAATGACCTACCTGCGTCCTGACGGCAAAACCCAGGTCACCGTACAATATGAATACGGTCGCCCGAAACGTGTTGACACTGTTGTCATCTCAACACAGCACGCCAGTTACATTGACCAGGAACAAATTCGCCTCGATGTCATCGAGCATATTATCAAACCCGTTATTCCCGCAGGTTTGCTCGATAGCTCTACGAAATTTTTAGTCAACCCCACTGGTCGCTTCGTTACCGGAGGCCCCATGGGAGATGCCGGCCTCACTGGCCGCAAAATAATCGTGGATACCTATGGGGGTATGGCTCGCCATGGTGGTGGTGCCTTTAGTGGGAAAGACCCGACCAAAGTCGATCGCTCTGCTGCTTACGCAGCGCGCCACATCGCGAAAAATATAGTGGCGGCCGGGCTTGCCGATCGCCTGGAACTTCAAATAGCCTATGCCATCGGTGTAGCTCGTCCCCTGTCCATTTTTGTCGAGACATTTGGCACAGGCAAAGTCTCCGACGACGAAATTCTGCGCTTGATTAACGAGCATTTCGATTTGCGCCCGGCTGCCATCATCCAGTCTCTGAATCTCCGGCGTCCCATCTACCAGCCAACCGCCGCTTTCGGCCATTTTGGTCGCACCGATATCGACGCTCCATGGGAATCCCTAAACAAAGTTCCCATGCTCCGCAAAGGCGTCGGCGTCTCCGTGTTGCACAGCAGTGAAAGTGGGGTTGAGACCAGTTCATAGTCTCATCCTATCAGCACATCCCATGAGGTTGGGTGAAACCACCAGTATGGTTCACTCAACCTTGCTGCTGTTCCTGTGTTTAATCCTTGCTCTAATCTCGTATAATAATGATTGATTGATCGAAAATTTGTCTATGACTCGAAAATTTGTCTATGACTAATGAATGCAACAGAAAGAGCAGAACACGTTGGACTTCTCACTCAATGAAGAGCAGTTGGCAATTCGGGACACCTGCCGAGAATTTGCTCAACAAGAAATAAAACCTCTTGCCGAAGAAATGGATCGCACAGGTGCTTTTCCTTACAAACTTATTCGCAAGATGGCCGAGTTGGGGTTACTGGGACTTCCTTTTCCTGAAGAATACGGCGGCGCCGGTGCAGATTTCCTCTCCTACTGCTTGGCGATAGAAGAAATATCGCGCGCCGACGTCTCCATCGGAATCACGATGGAGGCCCACACTTCTCTCGGAGCAAGCCCCTTCTTCTATTATGGAAGCCAAAAACAAAAGGAGCGTTTCCTCGTACCCCTGGCTCGTGGTGAGCAACTATGGGCCTTTGGTTTAACGGAGCCCGAGGCCGGCTCCGACTCCGGCGGTACCCAGACACGCGCTGTGCTACAGAATGGCTACTGGCATATAAATGGCTCAAAGAGCTTCATCACGAACGCCGGTACAGAAATGACCGGTGGTGTCACCATTACCGCCGTTACGGGAATGCAGCCCGATGGGTGCAAGGAAATCACCAATATCATTGTGCCAAAGGGTACGCCCGGCTATATCATAGGCAATCCCTATAAAAAAATGGGCTGGAAAGCCTCGGATACTCGCCCCCTCATCTTTGAAGACTGCGTTATTCCTGAGAACGATATCCTCGGTCAGCGCGGCGATGGCTTTAGGCAATTCATGCAAATACTTGATGCTGGGCGTGTTGCCATTGCAGCTCTCTCTGTTGGACTGGCACAGGCTTGCCTGGATGAAGCCTTGAGCTATGCGAAAGAGCGCAAACAATTTGGTCAGCCCATCAGCAAATTCCAGGTTACCCAGTTCAAACTTGCCGATATGGATACAGAAATTGAACTGGCGCGTTTAATGTATCAAAAGGCCGCCTGGTTGCAGATGCAGGGCGAACCTTACTCGCGCGAGGCTTCAATGGCAAAACTCTTTGCCTCGGAAACCGCCAAACGCGCTGCTGATCAAGCCGTGCAGATACATGGTGGGTACGGCTTTATGGACGAATATCCCGTCTCGCGTTACTGGCGTAGCGTCAAGGTAAACGAAATTGGCGAAGGCACCAGCGAGGTCCAGCGAATGGTTATCGCGAAATATCTCGGGTGCTAACAAGCAAACAGAAAAATCAAGAGGAGTGAATCAGCCATAAAAAAGTGGGTTGGCAAATATGGCCAACCCACTTATTATTGCTTGCTCAGTTCTTTGGCCAGCTAAAGGCCTCCAGTGTTGCAGCGGGATTGATGGTGCTTCCCGTTGTAGCTCCGGTAGTATTGATCGTCCATACCGCCGTGTCTCCGTTCACCGCGAGAAACTGAGCATCGTTCAAAACATCCCCAACTGTGATATTAGATTTTAAGACCGCGTCATATATGCCGTAACTGCCATCGCCATTTTGCCACAGCACGAAATCTTTCCCGGCCTGTAGCGATGAGGCAGAACCAATAGCTCCACTCACCGGTGTTGGTGAGGCATCAAGTGAGTCTGAGAGTGGGTACATCATCAAATTCCCTCGCACACTGCTGTCAAGTGCCGCTGAATAATAATTCGTATTGGCCCACGAGGTCATCGGCGGTGTAGCGGTGTTCGGCGTCGCCACTGGTACAGCTGTGCCGGTCGAAGTTGGCAATGGCGAAGCATTTGGGGTAGTCTGCGTTAAACCCCCTCCAACAGCAGTGTTGAGCAAGAAAAGGGTATTGTTGACAACGGCCGGCGTGAAAGATAGCCCATCCTGTAGAAACAATTGCTTAATCGTCGTCTTATGCCACTCTGCCGGTCCATGTGATGGTATCACTTCTAACACCTGTTGGGTCCATATATTGCTGTGCAGGTTCTCATCGTCGCTCCGCCATTCTTCCGCCCAGAAGATCTGCGAACCATTATTATTGGCGGTCGGGGAAGTAATAATGTGGTCCGGGCTTGCTACCGCGATCTCTGTGGCAGCAAAATCGTTGTTCTCGCCCAGCGGATAGCGTACAAGATGTGAGGAGCCATTCTTGTCAACCATCGCGATCAGTAGCGTATTCTGAATAAACCAGATACCCTGAATAGGGGTATGTATCCAGCTGAGTGTAGCATCCTGGTCAAATGTGCCTGAAACAAGTGTCACCGGCTGGTTGGGCACAGCAGTACCTCCATCCGATCGCCCTACCAGGGAAAGATACCGTAAACTCCATGTACGAACGAGTGAGTGTGACGAATGGCCGGGCAATATTGGATGTGTAACAACCTGTGGTTCATCAAATTGTAACCAGACCAACCAGTCATTTGAGTTACCCAATACAATCAATGGGCTAGTACTGGCAGTGGCAAGCAAAGGCATGCTGACCTTCGTTGCGCGATCCAACTGTTCAAGCATCCAATTACTATTTTCGCCATCTCCGTACGCTGTATAGTAAATAGATGCCAGATCGGCCACGGCGCTTACTACGTGATTATACGCTGTCGTTGTCGTGTAACTGACCTTTGCAACATCGGTGGGATGGCTCACGACCAATGGTGCAGGCGCATTACCCACCTGATCATGCGCCATAAGCAGTAATGACGTGATCCCTCCCATCATCAATGTCATCAAGAATGCTGCCGCTAAACCGATTGCCGCAAACTGTCCAAATGTACGACGCCGCTTTTTATGAGCTGCTCGGATGATCGGCAAGGGCCCTGTGTCAGCTGACGAAAAGGCAGCCAGCGGATCAGTTTTAGATGAGGAATGTACGTGCTCTCGCAGGTAGGGCTTGAGGAATTCCGGTGGCGGCTGAACTGAAGATGAAGACCGTTGCATAACCTGTGAATGCTCAGCAGCCAGTGCTCGCATGAGCTTTGCATGAATTTCAGGAGGCGGTTCCAGCACTGGCAGCGAACGGATCTGTTCGCCGATCAGGCCGTAGCGAGCAAGCGCACTTCTGCAAGCAGGGCATTGCTCCAGGTGAGTATCCAGCTCAGCGGTAACTACATCGTCAGTATTCAATTCTCGGTGTGCAGCCAGCAACACCTGTGCCTCGGTGCAATTCACTCTTCGCTCACTTCTTGTTTGTACAAGTTTATAAAGCGTTCTCGCGCTCGCATCAAACGCATTTTCACAGCTGATGCGCTGATCTGTAATATTTCTGCGATTTCAGCGCAGGAACGCCCATCATTTTCGTATAGCCAGAGGCATACTGCATATTTAGGCGGCATTTGCTTCAGGACACGTTCTACAATCTCGCGGTCTGCCACGCGGCTCTCAAAACGTCCCCCATCATAGCCACCACGTTCGTACATTGAATTTCCGTTGCTTATGCGCCCGCTACGGTCCTCTTCACCGTTGTTGAAACCTTCTGAGGCTGTGCCACCTGAGTCAGATAGAACACCTGCCCCAATGCCACGATCTTCATTGAATAACGACAGGGGTAACCACGCTATCAATCTTCTTCTGCGTAACGTATCCGTTGTTGTGTTTGCTGCTATCCGGTAGAGCCATGCCGAGAGCGCACCCGGCTGTACGACTGTACCGCCTAATAGCGCTTTATACGCCTTGACAAATACGTCCTGCGTAAGGTCATATGCCTGCTCACGATTACTGGTCAGGTGATAGCTCTTGCACAGCTGATACAGCTAATTGAGGGTGTGTATCCACCATCGCTTCCCCCTCATTGCCTCTTTCTACACTACTTTCCTCATTCACTGCCAATGGGAGTATGGGAAGCCCTTTACGTTCAGCATCTATAACTGAGTGTAAATCGCTATTCGAATTGTAGAAACGGATAGATGCGTCCATTGGTTACAACAACCTTATCTCATATATAAGTATAAAAGGGTAGAGTTTAATTCTGTTGTTCATTGACGTAATTTTATTCTCTCGTAGCATAACATATGAAACTACCTCGTGCTGTGAACTATGAAACATAAGGTACCTGGAAGGAATAATTTCCTACTAGCGCCACATAGTAGCTTCACGCTGCGCTATCTCATCCCGTGCAATTACCTCCGGGTCATACTCCAGCAATGGCCTGGAACAACAAGGGCTCATGGTCTGTGATTGGTCAGCTTCAAACTGCTGTTGGCACACACTGCACTCTAAATGGCTGAGATAGCTGAAAACGCCCACTATACTCAATACTATATCACAACATTGCCAATTCTCTCCATTTCTGCTACCATAACCCCATGACAACGCGCCAACAAACAGCACAACCGGGCTGGAATTTCGTCGGTCACGAACACGCCCTCGACCTGCTACGTCGCACACTGGCTGCGCAGCAAGTGCGCCATGCCTACCTATTCACTGGTCCGGAACATATTGGCAAGACGCTTCTTGCCCTCCGTTTTGCCCAGACCCTTCTTTGCACAGGTGGCCCAGATCCCGCGGTAGCTCCACTGGTACCTTGCAACAAGTGTCTCTCCTGTCGAAAAGTCATGCACGGCAACCACCCTGACCTGCACATTATTACACGGTCTCCCGAGAGGCAGTTCATACTCATTGAGCAAATCCGCGCCCTACAGAGCGACTCCGCGCGTAAAACTCTGGAGGGACGGCGCAACGTCTTTATCATCGAAGATGCACACGAGATGAACCTGGAGGCTGCAAACTGCCTCTTGAAAACACTCGAGGAGCCGGAGCCTGACGTTATTCTCCTCCTCACCGCACCTGATCCCGGTTTTCTTCTGCCAACCATCCTCTCACGCGTTCAGCAAATCACCTTACACTTGCTCACTGCCACGCAAATCAAATCTGCCCTGGAAAGACAATGGGGCGTTGATCAAGATGAAGCCACCTTAATTGCTACGCTGGCGGCCGGGCGCATGGGCTGGGCCGTGCAAGCTGTCGAAGACGAAGATCTGCTCATAGAACGCAAGGCTCAGCTTGAAACACTCGCTACATTGCCTACTGTCGGCAAAGTACAACGCTTTGAAATAGCCCGCCGACTCAGCCTTGACCCCGAAAAAACTCGCACAGTTCTAGAGTTGTGGTTACTCTGGTGGCGTGATATGGTATTAGCGGCGCATAATTGCATTGACTTAACCGTCAATGTAGACATGCGTGATATCTTAACACGGCAAGCAATGAAAGTCGGTATGAGCGAGGCAGAGCGCATGGTCCATGCTATCCTGGGCACAATGGAAGCCCTGGATCAAAATGTAAACACCCGCGCCGCGCTCGAAGTCTTAATGCTGGACGTACCAACAATCAATACGTAGGGGCAACCACTGCGGTTGCGCTGGCTTTGACGTACCAACGATGAAATCACAGGAGGGATACACAATGCGCACCGATTTCCAACACTTGCTCATTCAAGAAGATAATCATGTTCTCAAGATCACCATGAATCGCCCAGAAGTATTCAACGCCTTCAATGATACTCTGTTGGACGAGATGGGTGAAGTATTGGAGAGAGCCGCAAAGGATAAAGCAGTGCGTTGCGTAGTCATCACTGGAGCAGGTCGAGCCTTTGGCTCTGGACAAGACCTGCGTGATTTTGGCGCGCTCCACGCCAGCAAAGGTGAAACACCTATCAAAGTCAGTGATCACTTGCAAAAATATCATCGAATACTCTATGACATTCGCCATATGCCTAAACCCGTTGTCGCGGCTGTGCACGGCGTCGCTGCCGGTGCATCGTGCAATTTAGCGCTTGCCTGTGACATGCGTATTGCTGCCGACAATGCTCGTTTTATTGAAGCTTTTGCCAGAATTGGCCTTGTCCCAGATGCAGGTGGCGGCTTTTTCTTACCACGCCTGGTAGGATTAGGAAAAGCGATGGAATTGGCTATGCTGGCCGACGAGATAAGCGGCCAGGAAGCGGAGCGTCTCGGCCTCGTCAATCGCTGCGTCCCCATTGATGAATTTGAAGAAGCGACCGCCGCCTTCGCTCAGCGCTTAGCCAATGGGCCAACGCAAGCTTATGCGCTTATCAAAGAACTCATGTATAAATCGCTTGAAAGCGACCTGGAAACATCTCTCAAATTAGAGGGTGAGTTACAAGATATCGCTGTCAACACCGCGGATTATCGCGAAGGGGTTAAGGCCTTCCTGGAAAAACGTTCCCCTCACTATCACGGTAGATAGGGGTAGGTACCCACGGTGCGTATTGATGCCCTTTCATATAGTAACATACTGACTCAGGGTGCGCAGCGACGAGAGGCCCTGCGCGTTCTAAGCCCCCAACACCTGGAACACTGTTCCTCTCTTATGCTCCAAGGTCTGCGCGAGCGCAAATTGAGCGTCTCACCCAATGTAATTGTCCTGGGCGCGGGCGCTTGCACTGAGATTCCCCTACTTGAGCTAACTCGTGGCTCCGATGAGGTTGTTCTTGCCGACCTGGATCTTGCCTCCATGCAGCAGGCCGCCAGGGAACTACCAACGCCTGCGCTTCGCAAGCGCCTGCGCCTGGTTCAGTGCGACATCACTGGTGGCGTCAGCGCAAATTTGCACCGCTTGCTAGAGAAACAATCCTGGAACCTGCTCGTTTCACGCGGTGCACAGGCAGTCTTTGACGCCGCTGCTGAGTGTTTGGAGCAATGTCTGATCCCCGATCCGCCTGAGCTAGAGGGCCTTGGGGACGGTGAATCTGGCCTGGTCGTCAGTTCCCTCGTCCTTTCCCAGCTTTTTAGCTATCCACTGCTCGATATACTCGACCGCATACAGAATATTGCTCCAGAACTCCTGAGAGAGCAAGAACGCCATCGACATTACCAGCAGGCCGCCGGCGCATTTCGTCAACGCGTCATCCAGGCTCATCTCCATCTATTGCAGAAACTCGTAGAGAAAGATGGCAACATCGTCCTCATTAGTGACATCCGTGGCTTTATCTTTAACGTCTATGGTACCGATCACGATGCAGAACACCGCCATACTATGCCGCTTGTCCCCCGCGCACTGCCAGACCTCGTACGCGAGCGCTTTTCTGTAATAGAGGAGAATCAATGGGAGTGGCTCACAGACCTGCCAGCTAATGGAAAATTAGGTAGAGGATATAATGTTGTCGGCTACATGTTGCGCGCTTTATAAGATTTCTCTCTTCCTTCCAGTCGCACAGTAACAATTTAACTTTGCTAACCAGTAAATTGGCATAATTTTCCCCTAAAGAGAAGGAACTCGGTCTCCTTTCTTCTCTTTAGGGGAAAACTCTTTACACCTTAGCAATCGGCATATTCGCCACATCCGTCAGAGCACGATCCAGCAACTCGGCTGCTTCATCGATATCTTCGGCCTTCAATACCAGCGGTGGGATCATGCGGAGCGTACTCGTCCCAAGGTTATTGAGCAACAAGCCATGCTCAAGCGCCTGCTGCACAATCGTAGGCGCAAGTTCGTGCTGTACATGCACTGCTTGCATCAAACCAATGCCGCGTGGACTATCAATGAAATGATACTTCTTACAGAATGCCTCGAGTTTAGTGTGCCAGTACTCGCCCATCCTCGCGGCATTCTCCAGTAGATTTTCCTCCAGAATAGTGTTAATCGTCGCTATAGCTGCCGCGCAAGCAATAGGATTGCCTCCAAAAGTGGTGCCATGATCGCCTGCCGTGAAGAGGTCAGTGCGCTCACCCGTCAGCATAGCACCTATAGGTATGCCGCCCGCCAGCCCCTTTGCCATCGTCACGATATCAGGAACCACGTCAAAGTGCTCCCAACTGTAGAACTTCCCTGTGCGTCCCATGCCTGCCTGCACCTCGTCGCAGATCATCACCAGGTTCTGCTCATCGCACCACTGACGTACGCCCTGGATAAACTCCTTATTTCCTGTCCAGATGCCGCCCTCACCCTGCACCGCCTCAAGGAGTATCCCTACCGTCTTCTCGCTCGTAGCCGCTTTCAAAGCTTCCAGGTTGTTAAATGGAACCTGCTTGAACCCGTCAGGAATGGGCACCCACGTTGCCTGGTAGTAAGCCTGCCCGGTAGCCGCCGTTGTTGCCAGCGTGCGCCCATGGAAGCTATTCTCCATACTGATAATTTCATAGGCGCCATCTTTATGCACCCGCCCAAACTTGCGTGCCAGTTTTATTGCGCCTTCATTTGCTTCCGCGCCACTGTTGGAGAAGAAAGAACGCATCCCGTTACTCTGAATGCCAAGCAACTCGGCCAGCTCAATCTGGCGCGTGTTGTAATACAAATTGGAAACATGTACAAGCTGGGTCACCTGCTGCTGTACCGCCTGTACTATCGCTGGATGGCAATGGCCCAGTACATTGACGGCGATACCCGCTACAAAATCCAGCAATACTCTCCCATCGCTATCCCATACTCGCGCACCTTCGCCTCTTACCAGCGTTATTGGTTGGCGTTTGAAAGCCCCCTGATAATACTTCTGCTCAAGCGCTGCCCAGTCACGTTTATTAGTCTCCGTTGTCGTCATCGTTTTCTCCTTTGAATAATAGTCTACTATTCATCCCATCTTAGCGGGTATAGAGCGTATTCTCGTCAATGTAACCATGCGTCAGGTCACACCCCCATGCCGTCGCTTTGCCATTCCCTAAATGCAGGTCAATCGCTACTGTTACTTCACTGCCTGCCATTGCATGGAGAGCCGCGCCCTGGTCATACTCTGCCGCCAGGCCCTGTTTCATCACCTGCACGTCACCGATGAAAATATCATACGTGGACTGGTTAAGCTCGCATCCGCTGGCGCCAAGCGCCGCGGCAATTCGTCCCCAGTTGGGATCACCTCCTGCTAATGCGCACTGCCACAAGGGTGAAAGCGTTATCGCACGCGCTGCTTTCACCGCGTCCACCTTATTGCGCGCTCCGCTCACCTGGACGATCATCAGCTTTGTCGCACCTTCACCGTCGCGTGCCATTTCGCGCGCCAGGTATTGGGTCACGTACCGGAGCGCCTGGCGGAACGTATCTGCATCAGGATGTCTTTCGTCGATAGGCGTATTGCCCGCCAGTCCATTCGCGAAGAGAATGCAGGTATCATTGGTGGACATGTCGCCATCCATCGAGATCATGTTGAACGAATCATCGACAGCAGCTTTTACCTCTGCCTTCATCCAGTCATAGGCCATCGCTACGTCAGTTGTCAGATAGCTGAGCATTGTCGCCATATTGGGATAGATCATGCCCGCGCCCTTCGTCACGCCGCCCAGGCGTACAGTGCGTCCATCGATCTGAAACTCCAATGCTATATGCTTTGGACGAGTATCGGTTGTCATGATCGCTTCAGCGAAGGCATTTCCTTTGTCCCTACCCAATTCAATAGCCGCCACGCCAGCCTCAATCTTCTCCATTGGCAGCTGGCGACCAATAATCCCTGTGGAAGAACAGAGCACTAACTCGTTTTCCAGGTGCAACTTCTTCGCCACCAGTTCTGTCATCCGATAGGCATTGAGCAGACCAACATCGCCTGTAGCACAGTTGGCGTTCCCGCTATTGACAATCACTGCTTGCGCCCTGCCACTGTTCAACCGTTCCTGGCACACCAGCACAGGAGCCGCTCGTGTACTACTCGTCGTAAATGTGCCTGAAGCAACACAGGGCACATCCGAAGCCAGAATAGCCAGGTCTGGAATCGTGCCAACAGACTTAATGCCGCAGGCCGTGGTACCTGCGCGAAAACCTTGAGGGGCAGTCACACAGTTATCGATCTCTCGAAATATATCAAACAAGGTGAAAATACCTCCTACCATAAAAAATTCCCAGTTCTCACGCCTCTCTCCCAGCCAAATGTTGCCAGCACTGGGAACTCAAAACTGGGAACCAGGAACTATCGCTTATATCGCTTACTCTCATTGTACTATGCGCGATAAGCTAAGCACAACCCCGGTGCTATCAAACCTGGACAATGTTGTGTTCTCTCTGTAGCCGGTTTGTTGAAAAGCGGTCGATCCGTAAAAGATCGATATTTATTGATTGGGCCTTCCCCAACACGATCTCCTCAGCAATCAGCCGTCCCACAGTTTCAACACATTCATACACGCCGGGCAGATGTTGCCTCCTCGTCGATCTCATACAGTTCAGGGGGTCGCACAAGCTGATCCTGGCTGCCCAGATAGCGAATGACCACTCCGTATGCGCGTTCCGCCGCTTCCAGCGACACGTAGCCGTTAACGACATCGTTGAGTACCAGTTCTACAGGACGTTGGAATGGATTGCCATAGCCACCACCGCCCGGCAGGTTTAGCTGGACGCGGGCATCCGGCGCAAGGGTAATGAGCGCCTTAGGTCGTGGGCGGGAAGCGCCATTCACGAGAAATTCTCCTAATGCGCCAGGTTTACCGTCTTTCAGCCCCGCAGCTGGAAAGCGCGTGCGATCAATCATCGCCGAAACTGCCCAGGATGCATCGCCCCGATAACCGACCTCCGTCCATTGCCCTAGCCCTCCTCGATGTAATCCAGGCCCGCCTGAGTCGGTGCGCAACTCGCGCCGGTATTGAACGAGGGGAGTCAGGCTTTCTATCACTTCCGCTGGTACCCCGGCAACTCCGCTTGGGAAGCCTGTCGTATTCAGACCGTCTTTCGTCGCTCGTGCCCCGGTACCCCCACATTGGAATAAGCTAAATGTAAAAGTCTCATCGGATGTTGGCCATTTTCCCCGCCAGACCTCAATCCAGATCGGGTCAGCTCCTCCGGCCATGAGTTGCTCCGGCATCGCCTGGGCCAGTGCCCCAAAGATAACGCCGGGCAGGAAATGTCCAATGATATGCCGTGAGGCTACTGCTGCCGGCTCAACGCAATTTAGAATTGAGCCGAGTGGTGCAGTGACATGCACTGGGCGAAACGACCCTTCATTGTGTGGTATCTCAGGACTAATTGCCGCCTTTATCGCGAATGAGGCGTAGGCATGAGTGTAGTTAAGCACCACGTTGATCCCCCAGGGGCTTTGAAGTGACGAGCCGGCGAAGTCGATGAGAATATCCTCACCCTGAATTGTGAGGGTTACTTTGATATAAATTGGCTCGTCGAAGCCGTCGCTCCAGGCATCGTTTTCGTAGCATCCATCTGGAAGTTTGCGAATGGCCTCTCGCAGCGCGCGTTCCGAACGAGTAATGATTTCATCGGCAAGAGGGTCGATGGCGTCCAACTCATACTCGTCCATGAAGTGGAGCAGTTCGCGCGCGCCCACCGCGTTTGACGACCTTTGAGCGTAAAGATCACCGATGGTTTCGTCAGGGGTGCGTACATTCGCACGAATAAGCTTAAAAAGCTCGTGGTTGGGTTCGTCACTGATAAAAAGTTTGGTAATTGGAATGCGTACACCTTCCTCGTAAACCTCCCGCGCCTCTGCTGAAAAAATCCGCCCTCCAATATCGGGGGTATGACAGGTGCTGGCAAAGTAGCCAATCACACGGTCTTCCTTAAAGACCGGGGTAAGTACCGTCATATCATTGATCTGACCGGCAGTTTGCCAGGGATCATTGGTAATCAGCACATCACCCGGCTTGAGCGTTTCCGCCGGATACGCTTTCAAGAAATGGCGTACTCCAGTTGCCATTGCGTTGATGTGACCGGGTGTGCCAGTGAGTGATTGGGCAACCATATAGCCACGAGTATCAAAGACACCGCAGGCCAGGTCCTGCGACTCGCGTACTACGGTGCTAAAGGCGGTACGCATCAATGTTACCTGCTGCTCATTCACTACTGAAAGGAGACGATTCCAGAGAACTTCTAACGTTATCGGGTCGTAACGATTCGTCATGGCCGGGGTCCTTACAAGGTAAATAGTGGCTCAATAATAAGGTTCCACTGCTCGTCAATACGGAAATGGCGGTCTGGCCCCACGATGATAGTCGATTCTCGCTCTTCAACGATAGCCGGCCCGCTGAAGTTCTCACCCGGGAAGAGACGGTAGCGGTCATAGACTGGTATAGTGGAATAGCCTCCCAATTCTGGGAAATACGCTTCCCTCCTCCCTTTCAGAGCCGCTTGAGCAGTTTTACTCTCAGTATGGGGTACCTGCAAGCGTACTTCGGGTTTAGGACCGGATGAAATAATCCGCCAGGAGATAATTTCAATCGGCACGGACGGGCTAAGCCGTTCGTAGAGACGACGGTAGACTTCTTCAAAAGAGGTAGTGATAGTGGAGATAGAGCTACTATCAAGCTGGCCATCCGGGAGAGGGACTCTTACCTCGTGGCCTTGACCGACATAGCGTATATCGGCCTCGCGCCGGTGGCTAATTTGCCCGGTCAGAACATCAGATGCCTCAAGCAGTGCCTGACCTTCCGCTTCCATTTCGGCAAGCAACATATTGGCCTTCTGCCAGTCCAGGCTATCAATCCGGCCAGGCCAGGAACGCACGAAATCGAAGGCGAGCGGAGCGGTGAGAAAACCAACCGCACTTATTACTCCTGCTCCAAATGGTACAATTACGACTGGCGATCCCAGGGCTTTGGCAATCCGATAACCATGAACAGGCCCGGCTCCGCCGAAGGCAAATAAGGGGAAACGATGTGGGTCTTTGCCTCGCTCCAGGGTGTGGATGCGGGCAGCATTCGCCATGCTTTCATTCACGATTTGATGAATGCCCCAGGCGGCTGCTTCAACCGGGATACCCAATCGGTCAGCGACCCGCACCTTGATAGCCAGGCGCGCGGCAGCAAGGTCTAACTTGATTCGACCTCCAAGAAAGTAGTCTGGGTCAAGATAGCCAAGAACCAGGTCGGCATCCGTGACAGTCGGTTCAGTGCCACCCAATCCATAACAGGCCGGGCCCGGTTCAGCTCCTGCCGATTCCGGCCCGACTTTCAACAACCCCAGTGGATCTATCCGCGCAATCGAGCCACCCCCGGCACCTATCTCGATCATTTCGATCACCGGCACTTTTATTGGTAGCCCTGACCCCTTTTTGAAGCGATACCTTCGATCAACTTCATATTCGTGGGCAATCAGTGGTTGCCCCCTATCAATAACACAGAACTTGGCTGTCGTCCCTCCCATATCGAATGAGAGCAGATCGGAATACCCACATACTGCGCCAAAGCTAGCCGCTGCCAATGCTCCTGCTGCCGGGCCCGACTCAAGTAAGCGAATAGGGAAGCGAATGGCAGTATCTAATGTGACAATGCCGCCACTGGAAAGCATCATGAGGAGATTACCCTTGATACCGATGCGAGCCAGGCGTGTTTGCAATTCAATGAGATAACTTTCAACCCTGCTCTGGACATACACGTTTGCTATCGTCGTCGAGGTGCGCTCGAACTCCCGTATTTCAGGTACGACCTCCGATGATATTGAAACTCGCATGGCTGGTGCGATGCGCTGGACGATGGCGCGGGCCTCTCGTTCGGCAGTGGGGTTGGCGAAACTATTCAAAAAAGCAATCGCAATGGCCTCAATCCCGTTAGCGACCAGTTCGCGTGTCAGTCGCCCGACAAAAGCGACATCGAGTTCCTGAAGAATCGTACCATCTGTCAACATGCGCTGTGGTACGTTAAAGCGTAGGTAACGCGGTACCAGTGATTCCGGCATCTCAAGCATAAGATCGTAGAGTTCATAGCGGTTTTCCCGTCTAATCTCTATAGAGTCCAGGGTTGTGCCATGGATGAGTTGCAGCACAGCGCCTGCTGCGACTTTATCTCGCTCAAGCGCTTCGACCAGGACTGTTTCGATAGCTTGTGATGGGTCATGGGGCGTGGTGAGCGTTTTGCCGACCGTGAAACTGCCGGTGGCGTCGTTGAAGACAATGAGATCGGTGAAAGTACCGCCTATATCTACCCCTGCTCGGTAATGCCCAGTGCGAACGCCTATCAATTTAAATCGCCATTCAGAGGCCCTTGAAATTGCTGGTTTACCGGCTGAGTCACACCCGGCCCTGGCAGTAAATTCCCCTGTTCAGTACCTCCCGATAGGTTAATGCCAGGCATACCCGCCAGTATCGACGGCATCTCGTACTGGTCATCGTTGATCGGCTGATTGAAGAGGGATTCAAAGAGTGGCCCTTCCAGCGTCTCCTCTTTGATCAGACGCTCGCTGATCATGATCATGCGGGTCTTATTCTGCATCACAATAGTATAGGCTTTATCAAAGGCCTCCTGAATGATGCGCCGTATCTCTTCATCGATCTCACGAGCTGTCTGTTCGCTATAGTTGCGCTGCTCGCCAAAGTCGCGCCCCAGGAATACAAGCTCATCTTTGTGCCCCAGAGCCATTGGGCCGATGCGACTACTCATGCCATACTCAGTCACCATCGAGCGTGCAATCTTTGTCACTCTTTCAATATCGTTAGAAGCGCCGGTAGTTACTTCACCAAAGATAATCAGTTCAGCAACATGACCACCAAGCGCATAGGCAAGCATATCCTCGAATTGCGGCTTGCTCCACAAGTAGCGATCTTCTGTTGGCAGTAGCATGGTGAATCCGCCGGCCTGCCCTCGTGCCACTATCGAAACCTTGTGGACAGGATCGGTATTGGGAAGTAACCGTGCCACTAAGGCATGACCTATTTCGTGATACGCCGTTATAGCTTTCTCTCGCTCGCTGATGATGCGACTCTTGCGCGCAGGACCAGCCACCACGCGATCGATAGCTTCTTCCAGTTCACTCATGCCAACGGAACGTTTATTTCTCCGTGCCCCCAGGATTGCTGCTTCATTCAAAAGATTGGAAAGATCAGCGCCGGAGAAGCCAGGAGTCTGTTTCGCCAGGGTCTCCAGCGAAACATTCTTTTCCAGGGGCTTTCCTTTTGCATGTACATTTAATATTGCCACCCGCCCTCTGATATCAGGACGATCCAGCACCACCTGGCGATCAAAACGGCCTGGTCGCAATAAGGCCGGGTCCAGTACATCGGGTCTATTGGTGGCCGCGATTACGATCACATTGGTATTGGTATCAAAGCCGTCCATCTCCACGAGAATCTGGTTCAGTGTCTGTTCCCGTTCATCATGTGATCCGCCAAGCCCGGCGCCACGCTGACGACCAACGGCATCAATTTCATCGACAAAAACAATGCAGGGGCTATTACGTTTTGCCTGGTCGAAGAGGTCACGCACGCGGCTCGCGCCAACGCCCACGAACATTTCAACGAATTCAGAACCACTTATGCTGAAAAATGGCACCCCTGCTTCGCCTGCAACAGCGCGTGAGATCAATGTCTTACCCGTCCCAGGCGGTCCAACCAGTAACAGTCCCTTTGGAATACGTGCTCCCAGAGCAACAAACTTTTCAGGGTATTTGAGAAATTCTACAATCTCCTGCAGTTCTTGCTTTGCCTCTTCAACGCCTGCGACGTCGGCAAAAGTGACCGACGGTTTATTCCCCATAAACATACGCGCCCGGCTCTTGCCAAAAGAGAGAGCCTGGTTATTACTTCCTTGTGCCTGGCGCATCATAAAGATGAGCAAACCACCAATTAAAATGAAAGGAATGAAACTTACCAGGAGATTTATCCATACACTCAGGGCGCTGGGAGGTTCATATTGTAGGGTGAGGAGGCGGCCGTTGGCGTAGTCTATACCATTGTCTTTGAGGACTTTGGTCGTATCAAATGTGTCGTTAATGGTTGCCGATTCTTTGGCTGCGTCCTGTGTGGCGCCCCTGGTCAAAGTGATAGTATTGCTACTGACGTTCAGCGTATCTTTCTGGTTATTGTTGATATCCGTTTTGATATGCGCCAGGATAGTGGATACATCGACCGATTTCGTATCGGATGGTGAACGGAAAAAAATCACAACCAGGATAATGGCCAGCGTCATCAGGAGTAATATAAAGCTCGTTCTGATCCATTTCCCATTGCTCGACATCAGGAATCCTCTCTATTTGCAGGACAAGTAACACTTCTCAAGGTCACTCAATCCATCTCTACTGGAAGTACTACTGTCTGATTAACGGCATCTGACTTTTCTGACTCTTTCGAGGCTTATTATAACACAACGGACGATTAATCTCGAAGAAAATATCTTTCTTCATTGCAGAATCCTCATACTCACAATGGCAGCGCAAGCACCAGCCCTCTTACCTCTTTTGCTCCTGCTGCAAAGAGGGGAGCGGCACATTCTCTCAATGTTGCTCCCGTTGTGGAGACATCATCGATGATAATAATACTACGTCCATAAAGTGCCCCAGTTGCGTAAGCAGGTGTACACTGAAAAGCTCCAGCGATATTGAGGTAACGTTCCCTCACCGAAAGGCCTACTTGAGGAAGAGTAGCCCGGTGTCTTGCCAGCATATACTCGTGAAACGGCACATGCACGAATGTGGCACAAACCTCCGCCAGTAGTTGCGCGTGATTATAGCCGCGTTGATGTTGTCTATCTCTATGCAAAGGTACTGGGATAATGGCATCAGCCTGCAAACCATATTGGCTAAAAGATTGTCCCAATAAAGTACCTAATGGTTCAGCTAAGCGGAGGTTGCCATCGTATTTCAGCGCGTGTATGCACGAACGCAGTGGCTCTTCATAATTACAAACCGCGAATAACCCGCTCAGACCGTGCGGACGGTAATGGCACTTTCTGCATACCATGCCAGCCTCTAACGCGCTGCCACAAAGAGGGCAGGGAAAAGGCGCCACCGGCCTGAACTGCGTAATGCACGAGGAGCAGAGCACAGTGCCGTTTCGCCCGCATCCCACGCAGTGCGGCGGGAAGACCGTGTCTAATAGATGCTGGCCGCCGTGTTGTAACCCGCGCAATAGACGTTGCTTTTTCAATCGACAGGCTCCAATGCATACTATTCTCAACGAGCGATTTGGAAGAGATTACGTCGTAATCGTGAGTAAGAGGGTAACTGATGGCATTGTATCAAACTATCGGAGCATGTACAATATAAAATAAGAAACCAAAGGTTTCCTGTATCAAATGATTTTGAGGAGCTCGATTATGGACGAGAAAACCGCTGCTGGACAACCAACCACAACAGAGCCAGCAGAGAAATCTACCCCAGAATCCCCTGAGGTAGCCGCAACTGAACATAGAAAGGCCTATGGCACCGCCAAGACCGAAAACTTGCGTGACTCAGGTCGCTGGCGCATCATCCTACCCGCTTTTGTTGTGTTACTCTGTGTCGCAATACTTGCCGTCCCATTGATGATTTTAATCCCGCTTTTTGTCAATTCGCTGGACGTCAATGCGTACACACACAACCTCACCTGGCTCTGGATCGTGATGATTGTGCTTGAGATAGGCTTCGCCTCTATTATTATCTTTGGCCTGCTCAAAATATTTTTAACACAAGCTGGCAACTACCAAAACTAAACAGTAATGCATATTTACAGCAAACGAGCCAGAAAGCCCCCGTCTTTCATTTATGCGGGGGTGTCTCAGTCTTGATAAAGCTCCAGCTTTGGAAAAGTCATGAAAAAATCAATCCAATTACTATTGACTTTCCCTCAATCTGCGAGTACACTCATACCAGATTTACCGTTTATGAGTTAGTTGTAAAAATGAATATACATCGATTAAAGGGGGGTGAGTTCTATGCAGAAAGTAATTGTAAAAATCGCGCAATGTGTGCGAAACAGTGGGACTCATCCAATAAGCAACACGGGAGTGTAGGTAGCATCTCTATGCCAAATGCTGTTGCTGCTCGGATCGCTATGAAGGCCCGAGCGTTTTCTTTTCCCCTGAATTCCCTCACAGTGCGCCGGTACTCCTCAACATGAAAACATCAAAACTTCACCATTAGAGAAACAACATAATGTGCAGATTTTTTATGCATCTGACCGATGAGTTTTCTCGCATAAGACGAATCCACATAGTCCAAGAAAGGCTCTATCAACTTGCTTAGCCGATTACGCTTGTATGCCCACAATCAACGCATCACTACCCCGATGGAGAGGAGGTGAAAGCATGCGAGGGAAGCTACGTGATAAACGCTCAGAACTGAAACGCGACTACCTTAAGCGCGAGTCCTTGGAGCGTCGCCGCACAAACAAGCGCGACAATCGCTCTCTCAACGTCCAGTTGCATCAGCAGTTCGAAGAGGAAGATGATTTCCTGTGGAATGAGGATGAGGATGTACTGCTAGAAAATACCCAGAAATAATACATTGTGGTAGCCTGGTACTCCCTTATCAGGAGGCTGGCTACCGCAATGATAAACCGACTTCAGGGAATATCGATCTCTGGGAACAAACGGCGGGCGATCACCAGTCGCTGAATCTGTGCGGTCCCTTCAAAGATATCAAAGACTTTCGCATCGCGGAACCACTTCTGCAGAAATTGCCTGGACTCGCAGTTTTCACCTGGTGCCGTAATCCGTACGCCAGCGGCTGTTACCTTCATCACCAATCCCCCCGCGTAGGCCTTACACATGGATGCCTCTTTCGAGTTAGGCACCCTTCTGTCGGCCATCCATGCTGCACGCCAGACCAGGAAGCGAGCCATCTCTAACTCTTGCTTTATCTCATCCAATTCCTGCTCGATCTCACGCCGTTTATGTGGTGGAAATCCCTTTGGCAGCTCCTCCCGCACCCAGTGGCAGGTCGTTTCATATGCTGCTCGTGCGATACCAACTGCCAGCGCTCCCACCAGTGGGCGTGTCGCGTCCAGGGTACCCATCGCCGCCTTAAAACCAGCCTTTTTACTATTCTCACGACCACTCAGTAAATGATCCTTGGGAATGCGGCAGTTCTCAAAGATCAGCTCAGCCGTCTGCGAGGCGCGCAGCCCCATTTTCTCTTCAATCCGTCCAACCCTGAAACCGGGTGTTCCCCTTGGCACCACAAACGGTCGGATGCCTTCTCGTCCCAAACTTTTATCAATAGTCGCGAACGTCACCACCAGGTCTGCCCGAGCGCCATTCGTGATGTAGTGCTTATGACCATTGAGCACCCACTCGTCGCCATCCAGCACCGCTGTGGTAGACATGCCGGCCACGTCCGAACCAATCCCAGGTTCCGTCAGCGCCAATGCTCCCCAGTGCAGTTGCCCATCCATATACGGGCCAAGAAACTTCACCTGTTGTTCAGGCGTCCCCTGCGCCAGGATAGGTGGAGCAGCCAGCCCCGGCCCTGGTATCCCTGTAGATAAAGCCGCGTCTCCCCACGCCATCTCCTCCTGCGAGAGAATCGAGAGCACGTTGGCCTGCTTTTCCTCTTCCTCTTGTGCCTGTGTACGAGCCTGGCCAGCTGCTCCAGCCCAGAACCGCCGCTGCATGTTCCAGAAAAACGAGTCAGGGATCTTCTCCGTGCGGTCGCATTCTAGCGATATTGGCCGCATCTCTTCACGCGCGACCTGGTGAGCATAATCACGCGCCGCCTCTTGTGATTTGCTGAGAGTGAAGTCAATCATGTCGCTCTACTCCATCGCTGCTGCGTTACGCATCCACATCTCGGCGGGATGATCCTGGATAAAACCGGCCCCACCGAGAATTTGAATGGCATCTATTGTCGCTGACTTTGCAATCTTTACAGCCTGGTGCTGTGCCGCCTCTGCTTCCTGCACCAGGGTGGGCGCAATGAATTGGGCCCCTACGACGCCCTGGTCCCAACTTGCCGCCGCGCGCCATGTCAGCAACCTGGCTGCATCCAGCTTCATTGCCATCTCCGCAATCATAAAAGCGATCCCCTGGTATGAGGCGATAGGACGGCCAAAGGCAATGCGCCCTTTAGCATAGTCCGTGGCATAGTCGAGCGCCGCCCGTGCCGTACCACAGGCTGCAGCGGCACGCAGGATGTTGTAGAGGGTTGCGGCTCGTATCACTCCGTTATTGCCCGCTTTGCCTAGCATACAGGTAGATGAGATGGCCGCGTTCTCGAACGCATACCAGGCGCTCGGGGCAGCGATCAGCCCCAATTTCTCTACCTCCTGGCTGACACGTACTCCCGCGATGTCTACAGGAACCATCACCGCACACAATCCATCGCTGCCATTTGTCCCTTCCAATCGGGCTAATACTACTCGCGGGCTGGACTGTCCCCCGTGAATCACATCGCGCTTGCTCCCATTGAGGATACAAATCGTGCCTTCTTCGCGTACCGTCGCGCTAATTTCCGCTACGGTGTAGCCACCTGTACGCTCGGCAAATGCCAGGCTTCCCCGTTGCAGATAACCCTTCTGCTCATCACAGAACGGCGCAATGTAGTGTTCATGTTGACTCTTATCCCCTGCCAACAATACTGTCAACGGCCCCATCAGGGAGCCTAGGATGTTCATTGCCAGTGCACCATCGCCGAAGCCCAATTCTTCAGCGATCAACGTGTATGTCACTGCCTCGATTGTCCCCGAGCCGCCATACTCTGCAGGGAAGGGTGTTGTCAATCCCGTCTGCATCAGTGTCTGCATCAGTTCTGGCGAGATGTCGCCGCGCTTTTCAATCGTGCGTCCCTGTGGGCGCAACTGCTCGAGAGCCACACTCCGCGCCAGTTGTCGTATCTCTTCCTGCTCCTCTGTTGGCGCAAAGTCGAGCATAGCACCAAATCCTTCCTTTCATCGCTGCTGACCGTACGTACTTCCTTACATCGCGGCCGACCTCCCATCAGCCGCGCGTGCGATGCGCAGCATCGCGCCGCGTATAGTAGGGTTGACCCTTGCGGTCAACCTAGCGGCGTTGCAGCGTTGGATTTCAAACTCTTTCAATAATCATGCCGTTGGCCATACCACCACCCTCGCAGATGGTTTGCAGCCCGTACCGACCGCCCGTCCGTTCCAGTTCGTGTAGCAGAACAGTGGTCAGGCGCGCGCCCGATGCTCCCAGTGGGTGACCGACGGCCACAGCTCCGCCGTTCACGTTGACTTTTTGTAAATCTGTCCCGGTCTCACGTTGCCACGCCAGCACAACACTGGCAAACGCCTCATTGATCTCCACCAGGTCAATATCATCCATTGTCAGACCAGCCCGTGCGAGTGCCTTAAATGTTGCAGGGATGGGCGCGGTCAACATCAGAATAGGGTTATCTCCTGCCAGGGAGAAGGAAACAAAGCGCGCGCGTGGTTTCAGTCCCAATTGCTCGGCAGTTCCACGCTCCATGATCAATACCGCCGCCGCGCCATCGCTGATTTGCGAAGAATTACCGGCCGTAATCAGGCCATCTGGCTTAAAAGCTGGTTTGAGACTGGCTAACTTCTCGAGACTGGTATCGGTGCGGATACCTTCATCCCTCTCAAACATGCTCGAAGTGCCGTCCTCGTTCTGTACAGGAACTGGGACAATCTGGCTGCTGAAGCGGCCCTCGGCAGTAGCCCGCGCGGCTCGACGGTGACTCTCCAGGCTGTACTCGTCGAGTTCTCTCCTGCTGATCTCCCACTTCTGCGCCACTAAATCGGCGCTGATGCCCTGGTGAACCAGTCCATTATCATAGCGTTTCAGCATCTGGCTGCCAAAAGGCGCTCCCGGACCCTGCATATACGACGATCCAAGCGGAACCCGTGTCATTGATTCAACCCCACCGGCGATTACCACGTCATAAGCACCGCTCAACACGCCTTGCGCCGCGAAGTGGATTGCTTGCTGGCTCGACCCACATTGTCGATCAACCGTTGTACCTGGCACCGTCTCGGGAAAACCCGCTGCGAGAACCGCATTCCGTCCTACGTTTATACTCTGTTCTCCCACCTGGCTTACACAGCCAATGATCACATCCTCTACCAGGCCAGCATCAATTTTCGTGCGTTGAACCAGGGCTGAGAGCATCTGGGCCAGCAAATCTACCGGGTGCCAGTCCTTCAATTGTCCGCCCTTGCGCCCCACTGCGGTGCGAACTGCTTCAACAATCACCGCTTCGCGTTGTGTCATGATAGGCTCCTTTGTACTGCACTGTATTCAGCTAATCGATATTTGGCGCCACGGACCTTTTAAGGGTAGCAACAGTCCCTGTGCGATGTTCATGTGTAAGCCCCCTTTGTTGAATGTTCAGTAGCTTCACAAAAAGCCTCGAGGGTTTTCCTGGGCGACTATCGTGGTCATCTCTTCCATTGCTTGTTACTTGAACTCAATCACGCCGCGAAAAGGGCGGCCTTGCAAGGTATCATTGTAGGCTGCGTTAACCTGCTCGAG
>VBHI01000372.1 GCA_005881495.1 Chloroflexota bacterium | reverse complement strand
CTCACTCGTCGCCACAGATCCCATTGCGAAACCCAGCCATGCAGCAAACACCACAGGATGCCTGCTGCCAGCAGCTGATTGCTCAGGCGGGCTGGCCGTCCTCGCTTCTTCATGACGGCGGTTTCGCTCGGCTCCTCGAGCGCTTGCATCAGCAAGGTTTCCATCAACGCGGCTGGGGTCTCGATCATTGGCAAATTCCGTTGTCCAGGGGTATCATACGACATAGGGAGGTCTCCTTTTTCTCTTTCAAAGATTCTTTTGAAAAAGATTGTCCTCTCTTTTTCCCCTTTTGGCAACCCCTTTCTGGAATTAGTTGGAGTAGGTGCCCTTGCGGGCGCCCTGGCCCCCCATAGTTGGTAGAACCTGTGAATGCTATGCTACTTGACAGCTAAAGGTGCAAGCGCCATGCTCGCCTCCCAGAGTTGCCGCTGAACCTCCCGGTCCCTGGTATAAGGGCTGGAGGCGATGGACTTCCCGCCTTTGTTGAAAAACATCCCCGTCATCGTCTGGACTTCTGGAGAAGAAGCGTAGTAGACCAGGCTCTGGGCGACTGACTCAGGTGATTGTCCGAGCAGCGGGTTGAGCCAGCGCAGAGGAACGGGCGCTTCTCTCATGAGAGGAGTCTTGACCAGGCCAGGAAAGAAGGTATTGACGGTCACATTTGTACCGGCGAGTCGCCGGGCAAGGTCATAGGTGAAGAGCAGATTGGCGGCCTTGGAAGCACCGAAGGCATGCGCTGAACTTGCGGTCGGCTTGCAAATCCCACGGGTTGCGCAACGAGACAGACCTTTCAAAGATTGTACTCCCACTACCTTGCAAAACACGATACTTTAGGGTATCTTTTTAGTAGGCTGCATTGCAAGATAGTGAAGAGAAGAGGTTTTTGTGGACAATCGCTCGACGCAGTTGCTCAAAGGCACGTTAGATATGTGTTTGCTGGCTCTGCTGGCCCAGCAGCCTTGTTATGGGTACGAAATGGTGCAGCAGTTGGCCCTCCACGGGCTAGATCTGGTGAGCGAGGGCAGCATTTACCCACTCTTGAGCCGCATGCTCGCGAACGGCTATATTGAGGGCTACCTCGTTTCCTCGACGGAAGGCCCCAGTCGCAAGTATTATCGACTCCTGCCAGCAGGAGCGAAACGATTGGAGCAATGGCAAGCTGAGTGGGAAACGTTTGCGCGGGCCGTTGAGCGTCTTTTGGAAGGAGAACATTCTCATGACCATGGTCGATCAGCAAACTCAACAACAGATCTCCGACCTCGTTAACGCCTGTGGAGGCTATTGGGAACTGCGCGGCATTCCACACAGAAGGAGAATGGAGATGCGGCTCGAACTGGAGCAGCACTTAGAGCAAGCCGTTCACGATGGCAAAACCCTGCAAACGGTGGTGGGAGCCAATGCCCTGGCGTTTGCAGAAAGCTGGGCACGAGAAACGCCTCACCAGTTCCCGAGAGGATTCACTTTGATCCTTCGCTGGATGCTCTTCGACTGGCTGGCTTATGCCCTGCTCTTACTGCTGCTCATCGCGCTCTTCGAACATCTCGTCCTTCTTTCCCCTTCTTTTCCGTTTGCTCTCGTACATCTCGTGGCTTTCGCCTTCATCGGCCTGTTTACGCTGCTCCAGGCGATGTCAGGCTTCTTCTCCCCGCGCTTTAGCAGCCGTGAGAACCGCCTGAGACTCACCTTTGGGGTCTATGCTGGCATCAGTCTGTTCGTGGTGCTTCTTCTCTCCCTCGCGCAGGCGCCGTGGCATCGAGTTCTCTTTCGCTGGGATTGGCCTTTCACGCTCCTGTTGATTCTCGGGGCTGCTGTCCTGGTCGGCCTGAAGGTCAGGTTTGCCAGAGATGCTAGGCAAAAGCAACAGCTCTAAGCACGCTTGCCAGGGAAAGGCAACCCTTCCCTGGCAAGACAGTTCTACCAGGGAAGGAGACTCTCCATTGAAATGGTCATCGCGTGTCAGCTACTTTCTGGCCGGAGCATGCTTCACGAATGCCGTTCCCCATCTGATCATTGCCGCCACCGGGAGACGGAATCTCACCCCGTTCGGACGGGACTCTTCTCCGGGAGTGAATCTCCTCTGGAGCGGGATCAATTTTGCGAGTGGCTACCTGCTCGTCCGCTTTGCAGACAGGCACACAGGAGAAGACAAGGCAAACGGCAAAACGTGGTTGGTCCCCTATGAGACAGGACGCTTCTGCTGGTCGTTGTTCGGAGTGCTCTACGCCTGGTTCACGAGCCGGAGTGTCGGATCAGAGGCCAAAAGAAGTCTCCCATGAGAAGATCTCGACGAGCCTGCGCACGCAAAGGAGAAGAGGAAACTCTCCACTGGGTGGGCAAGGTATTTTCCCGAACGTGGGAGAGTGGCCAGAGAAGACCCTTCCTCGCTCTCGTAGGGAAAGGGGGAGTGACAGAGCAGAGAAAAGAGCCTTCTTCTGAGGGGAGCAGATGACATTCCCTGGAGAAGGAGACTTCATGACTACTATCGCCTCTTCGCCTGTGAACATCCAGACCTCTGCGCAGCCTGTGCCCTCTCTCCCAGCCTGGTTCGGGGAAAGCACGTTGATGACGCATCACCTCCAACGCCAGGGGGTGCTTGCTGCAATTGAAGAGCAGATCCACTTTGCTCGTCGCCGCTTCGGACGCTACGAGATGATCGATTTTCTCGCCGTGCTGTTCGGCTATGCCATCAGCGGAGAACGCACCCTGGAAGCCTTTTACGAGTGCCTCCAGCCCTGGGAAAGCGCGTTCATGGCCCTGTTCGGACGCGACCGCTTGCCTGCCCGTGCGACACTCAGCCGCTTTCTCGCCTCGCTCGACCAGGCCGCCGTCGAGGCCCTGCGCACCCTGTTTCTCAAAGACCTGTTGGCTCGCCCTCTGGGAAAAGAGGAGCAGTCAGGCGGGCTGTTCGACCGGCAGGGGACCCACTACCTCGTCTTCGATGTGGATGGGACGCGCGAGGCAGCCCGCCAACGGGCGAGGCCTCAGACGGCGGATCGACCTGCCCCGCAGCGGCGCTTGCGCCCCCTATGCGCACCCGGCTACACCGGGCGCAAACGAGGGGAAGTGGTGCGGAGCCGCACCACGGTTTTGCAGGCGCATACGCATCAGTTTCTCGGGACGTTTGGAAACCCTGGCAACGGTGAGTACCGAGCAGAACTGCGTCGGGGAGTAGTGGCTATTCAAAGCTACCTCCAGGCGCATCATCCTCCCGAAGAACGTGTTCTGCTGCGCCTTGATGGACAAGATGGGACAGGAGCCATCCTCGCTGATCTGGCCGGACTGGCGTTTGTGATGCGTGGCCGTGACTATCAGATCTTGAAGCGGCCCGAGGTCCAGGCTCGCCTGAACCTGCCTCCCGATCACCACCTGACCCACCCGGAGAGTGGGATGGTGCGCGCGCTCTATGATTGCCCTGATGTGCCTCTGGGGCCTGATGGCGTCTCTTGCCGCGTGGTGGTCGCGACCCATCCAGCCGGCAAAAAGAAGAGTCCGGTTGGTGTCACGCGTGCTGGCGTGGTCTATGAACTCTTCTTCTCCCGTTTGCCGCAGCAGGCGTTCACCGCCTCCGACGTTGTTGGGCTGTATCTGCATCGTGGCGCCTTTGAAACAACGCTGGCTGATGAAGACCAGGAACAGGACCCAGACCGCTGGTGTAGCCATACGGCAAGCGGTCAAGAGGTCTGGCAAATCGTGTCTCAATGGATCTGGAACCTCCGATTGGAGTTGGGCCATCAACTGCATCCTGATCCGGTGCGCACCACCGAGTTTGCTCCTGCTCTCCCGCCTGCGCACAAGGAGTCCCCCGCGCAGGCTCCTGTTCAGGGATACGGACCGGCTGCTGTGGCTCTGCCCTGGAAAGCGGGCCGCTTCTCGGGGCAAGATTTTGCCCTCCAACCGGATGGCACGCTGCGCTGCCCGGCGGATCAGGAGCTTCGTGTTCATGAGCGGCGCCGAGAAACCGATGGCAGCTTGCGCGTGATCTATGCGGCCAGCAATCGCAGTTGTCGTGGCTGCTCCCTGCGCGAGCAGGGTCAATGGAATGGCGGCGCCACTGCGAAGCCGCGCCAGGTCAGCGTGCTGCTGCATCCGTTAGGTATTGGCCCTGATCCTCTCCTCTGGCGTGACTGGAGTCGTCGGTCCTACCGACGGGCGTGCATCCAGTTGGTACGCCATCAATGCGTCGAGGTACAAGTTGAGCCCTCCACCTCAGCCAGTGTGGCCATCACGTCTGCGCCCCTTTCCCGAGCAGAGCGCGCCCACTATCGGCTCTCCTGGGTACAGCGGCTGGCTCGCAATGCCCGTCCTCCAACGGCTGGCCACGTGGGGATCAAGCTGTGCGGCGTCCCAGATGGCTTTGCTACCTCGCTCGGGCTGGCGACAGTGTGAACTGAATCTTCGGCGCGCTTTGCTGCTCTCTGACCTCGGACAAGCTTGCTTCAGTTCACACTGTCACCAGCCCGAGCGAGGTAG
>VBHI01000371.1 GCA_005881495.1 Chloroflexota bacterium | reverse complement strand
ATCCAACTCCCGCTTTCTGACGTAATGGAGCCTGGACAACAGGCCATTGGAGACTGACCAGACGCGGAACAGGAATTGCGGCCTCGCACAGTCAGGTGTTCAGACCTCTAGATAAGCCCTCACAGCTTAACTGTAGGCTAATTGTACCACTCAAACGCTCCTTCTTCTAGGACTTTGTTGGCGAATGACATTGTGAATCGTATGAAGATCATGCAGCAGCCTGACCTTGCAAAGAAGGATGTGATGCCAGTTGTCCAAAGTGAGATTGACGTGTCTTGCCACGAGGCGTGTTCATGAGGACGGCATCAATGCGCACCAGATTGATCGCCACGGCAATCAAGACGTGCTGCACATAGGTCTTCTGGAGGCCATCATAGCGTGCTCGTCGTAATCCCTTGCCGCGTACCGCTTGTGAGAGCGTTCCTTCAATCCCGGCTCGCGTGGCATACTGTTGCCGAAATTGCGGCGTCTGTTGTTCTTGTCGTCGCGCATGCAGCGCCTCATGAGCCTCCTGAGGACGCAGATGTAACACCCGGCCCGTCGTCTGGGAGCGGGTACAATCATCGCGAACAGGACACCCCGCACAGACCTCGGGGGCAAAGACGACTTCCATCCGCTCCCCTGCCTGGCTCCAACGAGCACTCGTTTGGCCTTGCGGACAGGTGGCTTGCTGGTTCTGCCAGTCGAGCTGGAACTGTGCCAAATCGAAGCCCTTGCCTGCTTTGGCCTGCCAACTGTTGTCCGATAAGACCGGGCCGACCAACCTGATCCCATGCTTCTGCTGACTGCTCACGAGCAGTTCGGCATCCACGTACCCCGTGTCGACGATCTGTTGCTCTGGCAACAGGTCACGCTTGGCGAGTTCCTCTTGAATGCTCGCCGTCAGTTCCACATCTTGCACATTGGCGACGGTCGTCTGCACCTCCACAATCAGCTGAGGCATGGCTCGTGCCTGGGCATCCTCAGTCGTCTCCAATGCGCACGTTTCGGTCAAGTGAACTTTGTACCCGAACCACGTCGTCTCCCGCTTTTTGCCCGTTCGTGCTTCTGGGTCATAGGGGGAACGAATGATCCCTTCGTCTGAGCTTTCTTGCGGGCCTGCGCGCCATTTGGCCTTCCCACCAGACAGGTCGTAATACTGCTGCCAGACCTGCCGCAGCATCTGCACACTGGCGCTGTCCTTCAGTTCGGCAGGCGCATCGGGTTGCTCGAGAGATTGCAGCAGATGGACTCCATCCGCACCGATCTGCTGCGCCAGGGCCGTGCGCTGGCTTTCTGCCTTCGGCAAGCGATAATTCTCCACGCGGTGGCTGTAGCGCTCAAACCAGTCCGGACTGATCTGCCGGACGAGCCACTCAGGAGCAAGCTGAGCCAAATCATCGAGGGTGGCTCGCAACGTTTCTCCCACACATTCCAGATTGGAAAGCGAGCGCACCCGTGCCAACACATGTGTCGAATCGGTGCGCTGTTTGCCTCCTGCCTTGAGCCAGCCCCGTTGCTTGCACACCTCGAGCAGCCGATCCAGCAACAGGGTCTCCGCCCCTTCATCCGCCAGACGGGTGCGGAATTCGGACAACAGGGAGAAGTCAAAGCCCGGATCCGTCAGTTCTAACCCCAAACTGTATTTCCAATCAATGCGCTCGCGTACAGCATTGGCGGCTTGTCGGTCCGTGAGATTCTCCGTGTATTGCAGCACCGTGACCACCGCCAGCCGCCATCCTAGCGCGTCTCGCAGCCGCATGGCCAAGGTCCCTTTCGGGCACGCTGCTCGTGCCACACGAGCCGTTTCCTCTGGAATGGTTCCCAACTCTCGTGGATACATCGACATGGCTCTCCTCCTTACCTATACTCTCTTTACTGACTTGTTCCTTGCATTGTATCATTCCAGTATTTCTTGCATTCGCCAACAGAGTCATACCTGGTACCGCCTGTCGCCATGATGTCTATCCCTTGACCCCTCCGGCGGTCAGCCCCCCGACCAGGTATCGCTGGAACACCATGTACAAAATCACCACGGGCAGCGCGCTCACGACAGCTGCGCCCATTAATTGGCCGTACAGGGGTAATGCCCCACCTTCCTGAGCCGAACTGAAGGCTTGCAACTGCACGGCCAGCGTTCGGGTCTCCGGAGACGTCAGCACGCTGGCAAACAGCACATCGTTCCAGCCTATGAGGAAGGCGAAGATCAACGCTACCACCATCCCTGGCAGTGACAGCGGCACGATCACTCGCCAGAGGGCCTGCAGTCTTGTGGCCCCATCGACGAGCGCAGCCTCCTCGAGGTCCACCGGGATGCTTCCGAGATACGAGACCATCAGCCATATAGCGAACGGAAGTGCGAATGTCAGGTAGGTGATGATCACGACCGGGTAGGTTCCCACGAGCCTGAAATGGAGCGCCGCTTGAATCGAGGCAAAGAGCACGAAGAGCGGGAGCAGAAGCATCACACTCGGGATGGTTTGCAGACCAACGAGCGAGTAGAGGAAGGGGCGGCGCCCGCGAAACGTGAACCTGGTGAGGATGTAAGCCGTACCAACGGCCAGGATCACCGCAATGACGCTGGCGATCCCCGCAATGATCAGACTGTTCACCAGGCCCTGTGTAAGGTTGACCGTAGACCACATCGTAAGGTAATTCCCAAAGGCCCAACGAGACGGAATCAGGTTCCCAACACCGATCTCGGTATCCGGAGTGACCGAGAGCAAGAGCATGTAGGCAATGGGTATCAATGCAAGGACGGCCAGGACTGTGATCGTCACAACCCGTACTGGCGGCGGCAGAATTTCCTGCGCGTCTCTTTTTCGTCTCCTCATGATGCTGTCACCTCTCCTATTCGCGTAGCCCGGAGATACAGGAACCCGGGAATCAACATAATAATGAGTGTAATCACCGCCATGGCACCTCCTAAGCCAAAATTAAACAACTGGAACGAGGAGACGTAGATATTGAGAGGCAGCACATCGGCCTGAATGGGGGGCGGCGTGCCAAACATCACGAATGCCAGGGTAAAGTTGTTGAAGTGATAGAGTGTCGAGAGCAAGAGGGCCAGCCCCAGGATAGTACGTAACTGTGGCAAGACGACCCTTGTCAGCTTCTGCCAGGAGCTTGCTCCATCTATATCGGCAGCTTCATAGTGGTCGTGCGAAATCGACTGTAACCCTGCCAGGACCATGATGTAAATGAACGCCCACGAGGCCCAGGTATCCGCGATGACCATCGCCCAGAAACTGTTCGGGCCCAGTAACCAGTATGTGTTGATATTTGCCACGTGTATCCCAGCAAGAAAGCGATCAACCAGCCCGGTTCCGTTCAAGAACATCTGGCGCCAGACCAGGGCGGTCACAAAGGTGGGGATCACGTAGGGAACCAGGTACAGCGAGCGAACGAGCGTACGGCCACGAAAGTTGGTGTTGACGGTGAGAGCAGCCAGTATGCCGATGGGCGTGTTGACAAGGGTGGTCAGCAATGAAAAAGCCAGGCTTACCCCCAGCGATGTGAGGGCCGAAGCCCCGATCACGTTACCGGCGGTGAGGGCTGTCACGTAGTTGGCCAGCCCAACCCATGGAGCATGAAGCCAGCTCCGCAGCGTGTACTGATCAAGATTCAGGAAGCTGATGTAGATGGCGATCAGCAAGGGAATGCCGATGATCACGACGAGCAACGCGATGCTTGGCCACATGAGCCACATTGGCCGCCCGCCGAAGATACCCCTTCTGCCACGCGCAGGTCTCACTACCACAGCGGTTGCTGCGGTGGCTTCTGGGACAGGTTGTTGTATGGACATATGTGTCACCTCCAGGGTCACGAGACTCGCGCCCAGGCGCGAGTCTCTCTACTCCATGCAGGAGTTCCTTCCTCAGTGCAACTGACTTTGAATCTGCTGGTTGGCTTGATCCAGCAGTGGCTTGATGTGGGACGGATCATAGCGGTTGGTCGCTACCTCATCCGCCAGCTTGGAACTCACGCCGGCCAGCGCAACCTCAAGTGGTCCCCACACAGCTGTAAAGGGGGTGGGAGTGGCTCCTGCCTCTGCCTGGATAAAGGCAGCCGTCTGAGGATCCTGGCTTGCCAGGCTGTTCGCAGCCTGCACATTGACAGGCAGATCACCAAAGGTCTTGGTCCACTGAAGCTGGTGCTGCTCATCGGTGACCAGGTTGATAAATTTGAACGCCAGGTCCTTCACATTCGAGTAGTCGGCGACAGCGAGCATATCCCCGGAAACAATGGTCGCGTCGGGGACGCCACCCGCTGGCCTCTGCTGCATCCCGTAAGGAATGGTAGGCATGGTCGCAAAGGCATACTTGCCTGCTACAGATGACTTCTGAAACGTAGGTATGACGGTGGGAGTCTGCATAATAAGCATGCCTACCTTGCCATTGGCGAAGGCCTTAAGGGTATCACCAGCTTTCCACGTCATCGAGTTTGGATCGACGATCTTGTACGTCGTGGCCCAGTCAAACCAGAATTTGACCGCTTGCACCGCTTCTGGCGTGTTCATCTGTGCGGTCTTGAGGTCCTGCGAGATGAAGTTCCCGCCCTGCTGTCCTGCGAACATCCACCAGATCTTCCAGGGGTCAAACGAATCCGAGGGATCAATTTCGGCCCCGTACACCCCGGCGGAGGGATTCGTCATCTTCTGAGCGTCCTGGACGAACTGGGTCCAGGTCGTAGGGGCAGTAGTGATACCTGCCTTCTGGAACAGCTCCTTGTTATAGACCATGGCGAAAGGACGCATCACAAAGGGGACGGCGATCGACTGACTGGGTGATGACCCGGCCATCGTGAGCTGCTGCTGGAAGAACCGGTCCTTTCCACCCACCGCCTGCCAGTCCTGATCGGTGAGGACGGTGAAGCCTTTCGTGGCCTGAGCGGTCGGAACGAACGTGGTCCCGAATTGAAATATATCAGGACCGCTCCCGGAGACAATCGAGGTCTGGATCTTCGTCTGTTCCTCACTGCTACCGCTGTAGGTGTCCCAGGCAATGGTGGAGCCGGTCGCCTTCTGAAACTCGCTGGCAATCTGCTGCATCCACTGCTTCTGCTGCGCGGGGTAGGTGGTGTTATAGCCCAGCAGCACATGAAGTGTCTGGCCTTGACTGGTAGTGCTTCCACTACCGCCGCATGCTGCAAGCACAAGCGACAGCAGCAGGAGCAAAGACAGCCAGGAGCTAATACATCGGATGTTTCCTTTCATTGTTTTGTCTCCTTCTCGGACATCAACCTCAGGTTGATCCGTTTTCATAAAATCCAACTAAGGGGTTGTCTTGTAAGACGCAAGCTGGTAGGGTCTGTCCACAAATACGTATGAGATCGACTCAGGAGCCACGACGCTGACGCATGGCGAGCGCGGCTTGGCGTGCAGGCGACCCTGGCCTGTAAATGCCATTGTGATGAGAAAGTATGATGTGCCATAGAACTACGGATGAAATTCCGGGGAGAGTAAGTGCTCAACCCGGTCCTCAACGGAGGCGCTCGGTTCGCGGTAAAGTGGGTGGACAAATGGATACTCCTTCCTCGCTATTCTTTTACTCGGCCCGGTGTCACGTAAGCTGTCATGAAGCGCAAAGTAGAAACAAGAAGAATGGGAGAGAGGAGCAGAAAGTGTACCACTTCACCTCTCTAAGAGCTTTCTCTCAGGAAATCGTTCTTTATTTGACGAGAAACACGAATCTCATCAGGGAAAAGCGTCTCCTTGTTCCTTGCTAGAGCTGTATTTTTTGCAGAAAGGGTATTTCCTGCTTGCTACTTTGCGCTTCATGACAGCTTACGTGATACTGGGCCATATCGTCTACCCTTGGAAAGGATGACCTTACAAGAGCATGACTGTGCGTGCGATGCCATACGAAAACTGCCTACATAGAATATGTAGGCACGATAAGCAGAACGGCGACAGTGGGATATTTGATAGCTTTTGCTAGCGGTAGGGTATCACCCCTTTCTCCGATGCAGGCTGCTGGCCTGCGATAGAAGTTCATCAATAGCGAGTGGTTCCTCGCTCTCATAGATGGGTGGCTGGAAGATTTCGCGTAAGATCAGGCTTGCGGCTCCGCGGGTCCAGTTTGTCTCATCAATTGGATGGACGATAGGACTGATGGGTGGAAAGGGGCCGAAGCTATGGATAGGGATGGCAGCACGTAGTGGCTCAAGCAGGAGATTACCCACTCTCAGTCCGTCTCCACAGATGAGGACGCGCGCGGGATCGAAAATATTGATCATGTTCGCGATGGCAATACCCAACGTATTGCCTGCGCGTGCAAAGATCGCGCGTATAGAATACCATAGTCTGAAACGATGGCTTCCAGGCAGCCGCGCTTCCCGGAACTACACATGGGCGCGTCAGCAGAAGCATCAACCGTCATGTGGCCGAATTCCCCGGCACCGCCGTGTGAGCCGCGATAGATTTCTCCCTTCACGATGATGCCCATGCCAACGCCGCGACCGACGGTCACGAGCAGAAAATTCGCGGCATCACGACCAGAGCCGAAGTACCGTTCGGCAACGGCCAGTGTATTCGCATCATTATCCATGCGTATCGGCATGTGCAGCTTGAACTGCAGTGCAGGCCCTAGCTCCACGTCGCGCCAGTTCAGGATAGACCAATAGCGGCAAATGCCACGCTCTGAATCGATTAAACCAGACAGGCCGATTCCCACGCCAAGGACACTTCGAGAAGAGATGCCAGCTTCGCTCATGCAGCGTTTCACTGCTTCCGCAAGTGCTTCAACAACGTGATGTGGTTCGG